>JAZDDD010000503.1:0-2902 GCA_036679545.1 Gemmatimonadota bacterium
ACACGCACCACGCGTCCCGTCACCTGCACTGACTCCTCATCATCACCCTCGCCCAGGTGTACTTTCACGACACAATCATGACCGCGTGGGATCGACGATTCTCCACGGACGAACACGCCATTCATACTGAGGTTATTCGGCCCCATCGACCTGTGAACCGTCCCGGCCGCACTCACGGTCACGCCCAGTGCTACTTCGGCACGGCTAAAACGTCGAGACGGACCCGCAGACATCTGTTCGTCCTCAATGGGGGACCCATCTACCAACACCCAACAGGCCTCACCATCGCAATCGACGAACGTCGACATGGTCGTCGTGCGTATGGTGCCGCCACTGATGGTTGCGGGCGTCGGTGCATGCACCTCGCAGGAGTTGGGCAACAGGTCTCGCAAGTCGGCGCCGATTTGTCCCGCGATTTGCCGCACGCTTTCTCGCATCTGGCTTTCGTTCACGTCGGGGGTTGGGGCCTGGGAGGTGACCACCGCCGCACGTCTCGCTAACTCTGGCGTTAGGAATACCGAGATTTCCCCATCCCAAAACCCGGTTATCCGCACGGAGCTGCCGATACGAATCGCATCCGCATATCCGCTCGTGTTACTCCTTGGCGTCACCGACCACCCGAACGTGGATCCGAGGACCGTCGCCGTAACTTTGTGAACTTCGCGATTCCGTAGGGCCATTCGGTTAGCCGGGACCAGGTTCAGCCGCCCAAAAAAGGACGGACACAGACTTCTCTCGCTCTTATCCGTGATCGGCCGGATACCCGGGGACCTTTAGAAAAAGGTTAACCCAAAACTCTCCAGTTTCCTGGGCGTATGATCGATATTTCTCAAGTGACGCATGACGAGCGGGAGCAACGTGGCCAAAATATTGGTAGTGGATGACAGACAAGAGATACGCGACACGCTTCGTCAGGTCTTGGCGCGGTGCGGGTTCGGCGTCGAAGTTGCCAGCAACGGCCAAGAAGCCATCGATCTATACCGGTCCACACAACCCGATGTCGTGCTGCTCGACATGTTCATGCCCGTCATGAACGGTTTCGATGCGTTGTTCCTTATGCGTCAGGAGTTCCCCAAGGCCAAGGTCATTGCGGTGTCAGGCGGCGGTTCGAACATGGGAGCCGACGCGTTACGCGAGGCTAGGAGCCTCGGCGCTCGTCTCACCCTACAGAAACCGGTCGCTCGAGACGTGCTACTGGCCGCCATCGAACAGCTCTTGGCGGCTTGATTGCGGGAATGTTTGTCACGACCCCATGGTTTTACGGTGGGATTCTGCTCGTGGAGACAACATAAATCATTGTAGAATAATGGCTTAGACGCTTCGACACCGATAGAAAAACGCCAATATACGCATGATTCGACACCGAGATCATGGCGGATTCGAGCAGTCTCAAACGTTACAGCTACGTAGGGTTGTGAGCGGAACCACGGCGAGCAGTTTAGGTTTTAACTAAAGTAGGCTTAACCCGCTGAAACTTGATTTCCGCCACTGTTTTACCGAAATCCGGCCTGCGGATTCACCGCACTTCCTGCAACAGGAAACCGTGATGTATCGAAGCCAAACGTTTGTCGCTGCCGCCCTTTTGACCCTCGCCGGATTGACCGCAACCGCAGACTCGGTGCAGGGCCAGTATTTCGGGCGGAATCAGGTTCAATACAAGAGCTTTGACTTCAAAGTGCTTCAGACGGAGCACTTCGACATTTATTACTACCCTGAAGAGGCCGAAGCCGTAGAAAAGGCTGGCGTCATGGCTGAGCGTTGGTATTCGAGGCTCTCTCGACTCCTGAACCACAGATTACGTGGCCGCCAGGTCGTCATTTACTACGCCAGCCATCCGGACTTCGAGCAAACCAACGCAATTGGTGGCGCACCCGGTGAATCCACCGGCGGCGTGACAGAGGCCTTTAAGCGGCGCATCGTCCTACCCTTTGCCGGACCACTCAAAGAAACCGATCACGTCCTTGGCCATGAATTGGTACATGCCTTCCAATTCGACATGACCGGTCAGGGGCGCACCATCAGTGAAAACACGGCTCCAATGGCATTGCGGCTGCCGCTGTGGTTCATCGAAGGCATGGCGGAGTACTTATCCGTAGGCCCGAACGATACACATACCAGCATGTGGATTCGGGACGCACTGGCGAGCGAACGACTTCCGACCATCGGGCAACTGTACGACCCGCGTTACTTCCCGTACCGTTTCGGACAAGCGTTTTGGGCGTTCATTTCGGGTCGCTGGGGCGACGACGTGATCGGCCGCATCCTGAACGCAGCGGCACGGACTGGCAGCGCCGAAAACGCGTTGCAGCTTGTGCTGCGAATTCCGGTCGATTCGTTGATAAGTGATTGGCATGAAGCCATCACGTTCGCATACGAACCGATCGCGGAAGGTACGATGACGGCCGCCGAGTACGGCACGAAGATCTTGAGTAAGGAAAACTCAGGGTCTCTCAACACCTCACCAGCGCTCAGTCCCAACGGACGAGAACTGATGTTCCTCTCCGAGAAGGATCTGTTTTCGATCGAGATGTTCCGCGCTGACGTGGAAACCGGCGAGGTGCGCGAAAAGATCGTGAAGACCGCCACCGACCCACACTATCAAAGTTTACAGTTCATCAATTCGACCGGCGCCTGGAGCCGGTCCGGTTCAGAGTTTGTGTTTGGGTCGGTGGTGGGTGGCCAACCGGCCCTCACAGTGGTCGATTCACGCAACGGGCAGAAACTTCACGAAATCATCATCCCTGAGATCGGTGAGATTATCAACCCGACATGGGCGCCGGATGGACGATACGTGGCATTCTCCGCAATCGTCGGCGGATTCTCCGATCTATACATTTACGACCTGGATACCGACTCGTTGCGTCGTCTGACGGAAGACGCGTACGCGGACCTGCAACCAGCT
>JAZDDD010000504.1:0-7734 GCA_036679545.1 Gemmatimonadota bacterium
AACGGAAAGCGAACTCAAGGACCGAGGCCTCGTCGTCAGCGAGGGGTCAAAGTTCCTCATCTTCGGCAGCAAGACGTTGCAGCCTTCTCGCGATTTGGATCCGGAGTTGTTCATCCCGATCGACATGAACACGGTGCGAGAGATTCCACTGCCTAGAGACGACAAGTCCTACAAAATCTTGACCCGGCACAACCCAGAATTCTTGGCATCCAACTCCCTGTTCGACGGGCAAATCCGAGAGTCGCTCATGATTGGTGAGCCGCAAGAGTTTTGGGCAACGTCGAAGTATTTGATCCTCGTCCAACGATGACGATAAAACGGCGGCCGGTTCTTCCGGCCGCCGTCCCACCTTCAGGCGTCAACGAAAATCAGAACGCAAAACCAACGCTCGCCCGAACGGTTTGTTGACGCTGTCCGTTATCGGTCGAAACGTTAATACCGCCCACCGTGAAGTCGTCTTCGGTCAAACCGGAAAGACCAAACAGGTAGCGGATTTCGGGCATCAACGGACCAAGTCTAAGACCCACCCCGACACCACCGTTGACGACCCATGACTTGAGATTGTTCTCCAGATCCGGCTCCGCACTGGTGGACAACACCGTTTGAAACTCCGGTCCCGCAAATAGGTCGATGATCCCAAAACGAGCCCTGAAATCAACAGGAAAACTCACAAACGAAACATTGAAGTTGTCCTGGTTCAGGAACGATGCTCCCTCGAACAACGAACCAGCATTCAGGTAGACAACACCGGGCCGGACGACAAAACCGGTCCCTCCCAGCTCCAAAAACGCCCCGAGGTGGAACCCACTTCGATTGTCGAACGTTTCGCTAACCGAGTTGGTGGTAACATCCCCCAAGCTGGCAAAATTGATTCCGCCAATCAGGCCCAGACTGACCTGGGCGGTGGCTGGCCGGGCCCCGAAAAGCAAAACGGCCATGATGCCGACAGCACTCACTGATTTCAATATTCTCATAATATCACCCGTTTGATCGTTTGCCGTGTACCATAGGGACACGCCGGAGGACCTGACTGTGATCCATGTGGCCCCTCCTCATGACGTGACTAACACTCTACCTTTTGACGTATGACCAGGTTCCGAGGTACACCTTTGAAGATTCTGATTGCAACGGCGGTCGCACTGGCCACCCTGACCACGGTTGCCACCCCGCATTCGGCGGTGGCGCAACGGTCCGATACGAACCCAGTCGTGGTGCTCGAGACAAACATGGGGAACATCCACATCGAGCTATACCCGGAGCGGGCCCCGAAATCTGTGGCACGTTTTCTTCAATTGGTTGAGGAAGGGTTCTACGACGAAATGTTGTTCCACCGCGTCGTGCGCAACTACGTCATACAAACGGGTCTTTTGGATATGCAGGGCGAATCTAGGGGCGATGACTTAGAGGAGTTGGAAAACGAAGCCGACAACCGTTTGATCAATCAACGTGGCACCGTTTCGATGGCGCGCTTGGATGACCCTCAATCCGCAAAGGCCGAGTTCTTCATCAATGTGCGGGACAACCACGACCTCAACTTCAAATCCTACAGAAAAGATGACTACGGCTTCGCCGTCTTCGGCGAAGTAATCGAAGGAATGGATGTGGTCGATGAGGTTTCTAAGTTGGAGACACGACGGGCCGGCATACTGCGGGATTTTCCGCGCCAACCCGCGGCTATTTATCAAGCATACATCTTACGGCGTTGAGAACCTACGCTACGCACCGTCCATCTTTATTTTCAGCTGCAGAGCATTGACAGTGTCTTCGGTTGCGTCTCTTCCACGGACCACAGCTTGCAAATGCTCGAATAACGCCGCCCCTCTAAATGGTTTTTGCAGAACCCGAATAGCCTTCTCGTGACGAAGTCGTTCCATCACAGCACGATCTGACGTCCCGGTCATCATGACCACCGGAATTTCCGGGAACAAGCGAAGCATTTCGTCGTACATCTCCTCGCCGTTCATGCGTGGCATACTCAGATCCAAGAGCACCGCACGTATCTCGCTTCGGTGTCGATCGACCATCTCGAGTCCCTCACGACCATCACAAGCCAAAAGCACTCGAAAACCGCGGCGTTCGGCCAATAACTTGATGACGGACCTGACCGCATCGTCGTCATCGACTACCAAAATTGCGCCGGTACCATCCCAGTGGAACGGCTGATCAGAAGACATCGACTGACTAACGTCAGGTTCTGACGCGACCGGTAGCAGAACGGTGAACACAGAGCCGCGACCGACCTCCGAATCTACCAAGATGGCACCGCCGTGGCTGCGAACCACACCCGCAACCCATGTGAGACCCAAACCACGCCCGGAGCCCATCGTAGAGTAGAACGGATCGAAAATCTGCTCCAATGCCACGTGGTCCATGCCGCACCCCGTATCCGAGACCCGCAGATACGCGTATTTGCCCTCGGGCATGTCTTCGGCCAAGTACGCACGTGCCAAATGCGTATTGTCCACGTACATGGCACCGGTAACGACCGTTACTTCGCCATGCTCCGAGTTGAGGGCCTGACTCGCATTTTCCACGAGCGCCGAGAGCAATTGACGGACCTGTTCGATATCTCCGCGAACCGGAGGCACGTCATCACTCAAGTCATACCGAATGCCCGTGCGCAGGCTGATACCTCTGTCAAAGTCATCGGTACAGGATTTGATAACGTCGTTCAAATCGATTGACTCGCATCGCAATTGCCCGGACCCGGAACACACCACCAAGCGATTCGTTAAGGCGGCGCCGCGTGCGACGGTGTTTTGAATTTCCGTAAGATGGCCTTGAGCTGCCGCTTTACTGTCAAGGACGTCTTTCGCTAGCTCAACCTGCCCCCCGATGGCCATCAGAAGGTTCTTGAAGTCGTTCGCCAAACCCTCTGCCAGGGCCGCAAGACCTTCCAACCGGCGAGCACGACGAACTTGATCGAGGAGTTGCTGTCGTTCCGCTTCCTCCCGTTTCCGTTCCGTCACATCCTGGCAGGTGCCAATGAGGCGAATGGGCTCACCGCCGGTGTCACGTTCCAACCATCCTTCGCCCCGGAGAATACGCACCGAACCGTCGGGCCGGACCACCCGGAAATCGATTGCGTACGGCGCGTTCCGACTAAATGTCGCCTCCATTTGTGACTGAATGGCGTCGCGATCGTCCGCATGGACCCGGTCCAGGAAACCATCGTGTGTCGCAGTAAATTCTTCGGGTGTGACACCAAAGATCCGATACATCTCGTCGGACCAATACACCTCGTCATGCACCACGTCCCACTCCCAGTTACCGAGGCGGGCAATACGCTGCGCCTCTACCAACCGCGCCTCCCGCAACCGCAAGGCATCTCGGGGACCACGCCGTTGCGAAACGGTCAGCTCCAACTCGGCTACTCGCGCCCGCAGGGTAGTGATCTCTTTGACGAGGCCAGCTCTGGGTGGAAATGACTGCATGATTCTCGTCTCGATTGTGTGGTGTCTCTAGTCCATCACGCCATGGGGTGACGCGAAGCCGGTTTTCACCCGGTCGCACGCGGGGAACGTCGTAGACGCCCTGTCCGATCCCCAACGGAAGGTGAGAACGGACGGTCAAGCAGGACTAAAGTGAACCGTACCGATCTTTATCCATGTGGCGCTGTCATCTCGGCGGGTCGCACGATGTCATCGAACTCACGCGCGGAGAGGTAACCCAATGATTCGGAAGCCTCCCTGAGCGTGGTTCCGTCCTTCTGTGCCTTCTTGGCAATCTCGCCAGCCTTGTCGTATCCAATCTTCGGCGTGAGAGCCGTCACGAGCATCAGAGAATTCTCGACGTGCTCGGCAATGCGCTGCCGGTTGGCCTTCAACCCTTCGACAAGATATTTCCGAAATGAATCACACGAATCGGCCAAAAGTGTCGTGGAATTTACCAGGTTAAACACCATGACCGGTTTGAACACGTTGAGTTCGAAGTTTCCCTGTGAACCGGCAACACCTATGGCAACATCGTTGCCCATCACTTGAGCAACCACCATTGTCATGGCTTCGCATTGCGTTGGGTTGACCTTACCCGGCATGATGGACGACCCCGGTTCGTTTTCTGGCAGCAGTAGTTCCCCAAGCCCCGAACGGGGGCCGGATCCCGCCCAACGAATATCATTTGCGATTTTCATGAGCGAACCGGCCAAAACACGAAGCGCGCCAGACGCCATGACCACCGCATCATGTGCCGCAAGTTCGGCGAACTTATTCTCCGCACTCTTAAACGGCAGGCCGGTCATGTCCGCGATGTGCGCGGCGCATGTCTCGGAAAATTTTGGCGGTGCGTTCAGACCCGTGCCCACCGCCGTTCCACCGATCGCCAACGCGTACAGATCATCGAGCGTGCCATCGATCCGCCGAAGACCCGCGTCCAGTTGCGCGACGTAGGCGGAAAACTCCTGTCCCAGGGTAAGCGGCACAGCATCCTGGAGATGCGTCCGGCCGATCTTCACCACATCTGAGAACTCTTCGCCTTTTGCGGCCAATGCATCCCGCAACGCCGCCACCGCCGGTAGCAGACGTTCCTTGATCAAACGCGCCGATGCGATGTGCATGGCAGTGGGGAAGGTGTCATTGGACGACTGCGACAGATTCACGTGGTCATTGGGATGAATCGGGTCTTTGCTACCGAGTTCGCCTCCCGCCAGTTCGATGGCGCGGTTCGCGATAACTTCGTTTGCATTCATGTTGCTCTGTGTTCCGCTGCCAGTCTGCCAGACGAACAACGGGAAGTGATCATCCAGATTCCCCGCAATGACTTCGTCAGCGGCGCGCGCGATCAGGTCCGTCCGCCGATCGTCCAGCTTCCCGAGTTCTCGGTTCGTGAACGCAGCCGCCTTTTTCAGAACACCGAACGCTCTGACGACCTCAATGGGCATGTGGTCGCGCCCAATAGAGAAGTAGATAAGAGAGCGGGCGGTCTGCGCACCCCAGTAGCGATCACCGGGTACGTCGATGGCACCCATACTGTCACGTTCAACGCGGACGTCGGGTTTGGTATTGGTCATTTTTTCGTTCTCACAGGAAACTACAGAAGGACTCCAACGGCGGCCGGGTGGCCGGTGTCCGTACACCCGTTTTCACTTCACTCCCGCCAGTACGTGCGGCGGGGACATCCCTCACAGCGAACCTCCCAAACCGAGACCCCACCTTTCCATTGAACCGCACGGCGCAGGGAAAGCTGAGCTTTGCAGCGTGGGCAGGTGATACCCAAGGGTCCCTCGGAGTTCTTCGTCCAACCGGCCACGAATCGCCGGATACGGTCTTCTTCTTCTGGATAGTACGAACTCGGGGGCTCAAGTCGCCGGTCGTCGGCAACCCGACGGGCCATTTGGCGGCGTTCTTGGCCAGCCCACCTGGCAAGGTGAATACGCCGATCCGGCGTTTGACGACGCTGGCGACGACGATGGCGCTCGCGACGGGACGATAGATTCAAGGGACGGCGCATCTTAGACCAACGAGGGAGCTTGGAAACTGCAAGATACACAATCGCTCGGCTGCGGAAAAGCGGTTACTTACCCTTCGCTTTGCGATCCATCACCTTGCGAATATAGGCCGCCGCATCCGGCGTCTTACAGCCTGTTTCGCCGTGATCCACCTCCACTTTTCCTATGTGCTTGGCAATTACGAGCGCTTTTTTTTGCAGCTTTTCGTTGCGGATCCCGATCGCTATCAAAGCGATGTTCATGGCATGCCGCACACGGTTCTTCCGTTCGTGTATGTGGTCTTTTATGTCGCCGAGGTACGTCTCGAAAAACGCATCGGGTAGCTCCGCATCACGACCCGCCAAACCGGCCACAATGCCCCACCCGGCCTGTCCAACCCATTCACCTCTGGCCTTGCACCACCGCTCTGCGCGGGAACCGGCAATGGACGTCCGTGAAACAAGCCCCGCAAACGCATCGGTGATGACATAGTTGCCGAGATCTTTGGCCCACCCGTCGAGGTCTTTCGCCGTCATCCGAGATGGATCGGCCACCATGGTCGCCAAAATCCGGGCATCGTGATTGCGACTCGACCACAAAGCCGCAGCCATGTCGTGATCTACACCAATTCGTTTCGTCAGCTTGCCGAGGTTAGCGTAACTCACACCGAACCGGTCCCCGCCGACGCCGTGGCGAGTATACACTTTTCGGTTTTGAGGCGTCCCCAGTGCTTCCAACTCGGCCAAAATGTCATCCGCCCGGACGTCCGTGGCTGGCATAGGAGTAACCTCCAGTTGGAAAGAGCTTAGGTGCGTCGGAAAGGAACCTACGTGATTAACGATACGACGTCGACCACCAGATCACGATGGGGTCCGGTGCTTGTAGTAGTGACGCCGCGCTTTCGCGCGGTTTCCGCAGTCTCGCATATCGCACCACTTGCGATTGTGTCTACGACTCTCGTCCACGAACAACCAACCACATCGGTCACCTGCGCATCGTCTTAACATGGCCAGGTTGGGCGAGGTCAACAGCGATGCTGCGGACCAGACCACAGGCGAAATGAGTGCCGAAAAATCATCCCCCGATGCCGTCCAATCCCAATCGGCACCCGTCTTCGACAGAATAATCCGCAACGGCAACACCGCCAGCGCCGCATCGAACACCGCCACAGATTCCGCCGATGGAGTCACGTCGTCTTCGATGTAACTAATAAAGATGGCATAGATGGCAGCGCGCAATTCAATAGCCTTGCGACACATGGCGGCCGCCTCGTCGGGACGTTGAGCCGCCCGGTCCGTCAACAAACCGTGAATCTTGCGGGAGACCAAGCCGCGATCCAACGACCATTCGAGGAGCTGTTGATAGGAGCCGAACCTCTCGCCGGCAACGGGGTCATTGGGATCCCACGAGAGCGTGTTGGTGAATTCCAGCACGAGATGGTCTCTCACGATTCGACAGGCACTTTGTTCATGATAAAAACTAACCGATATAAGCTCATTGACAAGTTAGGAGTGTCACCTTAACCTGTAAAGTCTATTTTACCGGTTATTGGGTGGATTAACTCCGTCCGTAAGATGGGCAAAATCCGAACCCGTTGAGGTTGCCATGTCAGAAATCGAACGCATTCAGGACGAAGTACGTCGTATGACCGAGGGCGGTGCTTGGCACGGCCCGTCTCTGCATCAAGCATTAGAGGACGTGACCGCGTCGCAAGCAGCGGCGCGACCCATCGACGACGCGCATTCCATCTGGGAAATAGTCTTACATTTAACCGCATGGGCTGGCGAAGTTGAGCGTCGCCTGCGCGAACATGCTCGCCCGCTCAGCGGCGAAGCCGATTGGCCGTCCACTCCATCGTCAGACCCGGAGGCCTGGCAACGCGATCGGGAAGCCCTGTATAAATCCCACCAGATGCTCCGCCAGACGATACGCGAGTTTCCGCCGACACGTCTCGACGAACGAGTGAAACAAGGAGAAGAAAACGACGGGTCGTTTTACATCATGTTACACGGCTTCGCACAACACGACGCGTACCACACGGGTCAGATAGCGATGTTAAAGAAAGCGATCGCCGCGCTTTCAGACAGCGCAAGACTCAACACTCAACTTTCAACACTCAACACTCAACACTCAGCATCAACGCGCAACACTCAACTTTCAACGTCAACACTCAGCATACAGAATCCCCCACCTTGAGTTGTTGAGTGTTGCGCGTTGATGCTGAGTGTTGAGTGTTGAGTGTTGAGTCTTGCGCTGTACCGCCCTCTGTGACGAAATCAGATCTACCCCGCATCTAGGTGGCTAAAACG
>JAZDDD010000505.1:0-2352 GCA_036679545.1 Gemmatimonadota bacterium
GGCCGGGAACGGGTCGCACGTAATCAAGCGAACCTGTTCTCAAAAGGCCAAGCCCGAGCGGGGTATTGCGTACGGACTTCCCAAGGCGGCCAGGCGCCGCGCTGCGGAAGACGAGATTTAAGAGCTCGGTGTTTTGGGATCGCGTTGGCGATCTTTGCAAAACCCGAATCGATGAGAGAAACGGGAGGGGGGGCAACTCCTCCGTTGAGCGTTAGCGAGCGGCTCGGGTGACCGGCCGTTCGGAATCGGCTGCACGCGCGTGCAGGCGACGGGTGAGTTGCGTTCTGTGTTGGGGATTTGGTTATGGGTATGTGTTGGGGTTTGGCAAGTGCAGCTTGTCCGTTTGCTTCACCAACATCATCGTTGCAAAATCTGGCGCTTCCTTGTAGCAACGTTAGTGCGGACTGTGGAACCTACGCTGGAACAAGTAACCGAAACTCTGGCTTCAATGACGGTGTCGCGAACCTCCAACTCGATATCGACAATGTCTTTGGCGTCGGCGCGTTTACGCTGGGTGTAAACATATTTACCTTTGTCGAGGTCGACCAGACAGATGGCAATACGCCGATCAATTCAACTAACGGCAACACTCCAGGTTCAGTACAACTTACGAACATTTCCGGAAGCATGGGAGATTGGGCGAGCACTGGGCAGAGTGTATGTCTTGTGGCAGTTAAGCAGAGACGGCAGTCGGCTTACTACACGTACTCGCCGGCTCAGACGAGTGGCACGTTCAATGCTGAACGAAACCTCTCGTTTACGCCAACTGACAGTTTTCACATACAAGCTAATCCTAATATTGAGACTACATACTCGAACGTCAGATTTTTCGTATGCACTACACCGACTAATACGGGCAAGCTGAAGATCGAGAAAATTTCGCTGGGCGGAACCGACACGTTCGATATCGTTGCCACACCGACCACTGGCACCCCGATCAACTACCAAATTTTGACCACGGGCAGCCCTGACGGTATGGGAATGCTCACCCGAGACGTGAACCCTGACATTTACACAATCACCGAGACTCCGCCTGCCGGTTGGGATCTCGTCAGCATCGTATGCGACAACAACAACAATGATCCCGTCCAAGCAATTGTCACGGTCGGCCAAACGACGACCTGCACGGTGACGAATAGGAAACGGGGCAACATCACGATTAGAAAGCAAGTCTTTGGATCGGCTGCCAACTTCACTTGGACATTTACGAACACCGTGTTCCCAGGAAACCAGGTGCCCGTTTTTCAGCAAACAACGAACGGAGGTACTCCGAGCACCGGAATGCCTCTCGACCTCGAGCCGGGGGACTACACCTTCGAAGAGACACCTAACTCGGGTACCTTTACCCTATCAAATCTGAACTGCTCACAAGGCACCGGCATCACCAATGTAAGTTTCTCGGACAACCTTCCCGGCGGTCCAGCAACTGGCTCGTTCACGGTTGAGCCTGGCGCGACAGGAACCTGCACCTTTGAAAACACCATCGATCAACCCGACGTAGGTGAGCTCACTGTGATCAAGGTAACAATCGGTGGCAACGACACCTTCCAATTCGATATCACTGGCCCGCAGAATACACAGTTCCCACTGATGGGTGGTGATAGCTTCAACGATACTTTTTCGATCGGCGAATACATAATCACCGAAACCAGCCTGCCGGCCGGCTGGACCCTGCAAAGCATCTCAAACTGCGGCGACGTCGATTTGGTAGCGAGGACGGTGACAGTGGATCTGACAACGGCAGGGGCGACGTGCACGTTCACCAACTTCTTAGAAAATGACGACCCGATGATGGAGGAGACCAAGCGCTTCATCAAACGCCGCGTCGATAACCTCCTCACGCACGGGCCAGACCGCGCCCGCATGCTGCGCCGCTTGAAAGAACAGGCTCCACGGAGCTTGAAGGACGCACCCATAAAATTCTCTGGCAATGCGTCCGGCACCTCACTGTCACGCGCCAGCGCAAGCTCCACGAACAACGGCGGCATGATGTCCCTCGGTGGTACGCTCGCGCTCAACAACGACAGCACGGTTTCAGAAGACGGCGTGCCGTGGGTGAACGACACGTTCAAATCAAGCGTGCGGGAAGACACGTTTGGGACGTCAACAGGGCCGACATCGGCGTCAAGCTCGGTACTCGCCTCGATCGCAAGTCAGCTCACGCCGCTGGCGACGGGTCAGTCGTCCTTCAAGTTCGGCACCAGCCTCAGCGAAATGAGAAGGAAGGCTGCTGAGGCCGAGGCACGGGCGCAGCAGAAGAAGCTGAACGATGCCGGCTTAAGCTTCGATAGGCAGCCCTACACCAACCCGTTCGTTGGGCTGCGACCAGGGCTCGACTTTTGGGTCGAAGGG
>JAZDDD010000506.1:0-4092 GCA_036679545.1 Gemmatimonadota bacterium
AGTTTATCTTGGCTCATTGTTCCGATTCTTTTTTGGGCCTTCCCCGAAACACGACCACGTGCGTCTCAATGTCGTCCAGGCGCACGGCGGCGGTACGCGTTTCTCCGGCCTGCGTAAAGACCCTTCCCTGCACAAACATCGGAAGACCCAATTGAAGCGACGGTACCTGGTCGGCAAGCTCGCGTTGCATCAGACCCGCAAAGATGTTCGCGATCTCGCCCACGGCGTCCACGATATCTTCGTCATTCGGATCCGGCTCGCTCGCCTCCATTCCCAAAAGGGAACGCGTCACGGCGCGACAGCCGTCTTCTGACAACACGATACCCACATCCACGCCCACTTCACCTGCGATGAGTGGCACGTATGCACCGTGATGATGACCGGCGGGAACGGTCGCTGGATCTGTTATTTGGATGTTGTCACACGCTAAAACGTCCATTGCTGTTTGTTTTACGCCATCAACGGCCACATCGAGCCATTGTTGAATCGTCAGCGTGTCCGGCATCATCCAAGAACCGGGTCAAGAACAGCCTTGAAGTCATCTGCGGTGAATGGCTTCGTCAGAAAGAACAACGCCCCGGCGTCCGCGGCACGCTGTTGCATTTCGGGTGTTGCTTGCGAGGTCACCACGCCAACTTTCGTCGCAATGCCCTTTTGTTTGACAGCTTCGAGTAGTTCGATGCCGGTCATTTCCGGCATGTTCCAATCGGTCAGCACAATATCTGGCACACCTTCTTCGATAGCGTCGAGCGCCTCCTTTCCGTTGGAAGCTTCGACCACGGTGTGGCCACGGAATCCGGCTTGGCGCAGTGTTCGTTGCACAATCATCCGCATCGCGCGACTGTCATCGACTATGAGAAGTTTCATTCCTGTTCCTTATCCGACGTAATAGCTGCGCCATCTACGCTTTTGATTGGGAGGCGGCGGCTTATGTACTCGCTCTCCACCACGTTATCGACCGTGCGGGTGGAATCTTGATCAGCGCATCGACACGTCACGGAGACGCACTTGTGGTCAAACGTCGACGACCGCTCGCCGTTCGAGCAGAGTTACAGTGAGCAGGCCCTTCGGACATTGCAGCACCGCCTGATCGATCGTGATGCTGTCCGCAATACGGACACACAAATTGGAACCCGTGGCAATCGTTGGAAGTGAAAGGGAACTTGTTTCTGACAGAGAAGCCTTCAAATTCCCGGCTATCATGTTCGCCAATTCGCTGACCGCATCATCCACGGTATGATGATGTTCGGTCACTGGATCAACCGAACCGATTTGCGCGGCTGCATGACGTGCAACAGGCTCCGAGCAATTGAGGACCACCGCTCCACTCCATGGGCCATCTATCTGGACCGAGCCTGCTATCGTCATATTCGTTGGATCCAGTTCAACGGACTCGACGATTTGCATCTCCCAGCCCATAAACGTGGTCAGCACTCGCTCGGCAATGCCACCAATCGATTCTGTTGTGATCACAACGTTCCCTGTCTCAGCTCTTGGCCGCGTGTTCTAGGCGGTAACAATTCGTGCCCATGTCTTCGCACCGCACGAAACGGCTGTTTAGATTATAAGTTGTCTCAGCCCCGCCGAGAAAGAGAAAACCATCCGGTTGCATCACACGTTCGATTTTTTGTAGGATCTTCCGTTTGGTTTCTTTGTCGAAATAGATAAGCACATTTCGTATAAACACGATGTCCATCGGCGGAAGTGTCGGCCACAATCCGGCGAGATTCATCGTGCGAACGTCAATCATGCGTCGAAGTTCGTCCCTTACCTGCCATGACGCACCATCTCGTTGGAAGTACTTGACCAAGTTTAATGCCGGAAGACCGCGATTGACTTCGAGTTGGTTGTAGCTGCCCAACCGCGTACGCTCGACCATGGCGTGTGAGATGTCGGTTGCCACCAGCTGGACCTTCCAGTCATCGAGTTCCGGAAAATGATCCTTGAGCAGCATAAGAATAGAATACGGTTCCTGCCCGGACGACGACGCGGCGCACCAGATATTGAGTGTACGGCGTGCATGTTGACGTCTCATCAACCGCGGGACGACAACCTCCCGCAATGCCGTAAACGGGTGTTGATCGCGAAACCATGAGGTCTCGTTGGTCGTCATCGCTTCGACGATTTTTCGTTTGAGGCCACCATGTGGATTCGCTTGAAGGGAAACCACTAACTGGTCGATGGATTCGAGCCCCTCGCGTTTGGCCAACGGCCGCAATCGGGCCTCCACGAGATACGCCTTCTCCCGTTCGAGGACGATGGCGGATTGTTCTCGCACGAGCGACCGGACGTAATCGAGATTTGCGAGGTTCAACGTCATGTGCCACTTGCATCGGCACTACTCCGCCGCGAGTGCGACCGCACCAAAGACAACGACAAACAACGGTCTACACGGCGTTGGATCTCACCCGCAAGCTCGCCCAGCGGATAAACCCCACCATTGGCCAGCCCAGCCTTGACGACCTCACCGGGCATGCCCCACACCACGGACGTCGCTTCGTCTTGAGCCAGCACCGTCCCCCCGGCTTCGCGTATGCACTGACTGCCGTTCGTTCCGTCACGACCCATACCCGTGAGGACGACGGCAAGCACCTCCTGACCCCATCGTCGAGCGGCGGAACGAAACAGTTGGTCCACAGCGGGCCGACACGAGTTTTCGGGAGGGTCCGTATTCGTACGCAAGACAGTGTCAAGAACCCGCCTCTCCACGGTTGTATGCACACCGCCTGCCGCCAACCACACGCCACCGGCGTCAAGTGTGTCCCCGTCCTTTCCCTCATGGACGGTGACCTTCGAAATGGCGTTTAAGCGATCGGCGAAGAGCTTCGTGAACACCGGAGGCATATGTTGCACAATCACGACCGGCACCGGAAAGTCGGCAGGCAGTTCCGGGATGAGATTCGAGAGTACGTTCGGGCCACCAGTAGACACGCCGATGGTTACGGCAGCGATCCTGTTTTGCTGGGCCGGCGCCGGCGACCTTGATACCGTTTCCGGTTTCAAAGGGGCAGCGGGTGCCGACACATAACTCGGTTGACGGCGACCCCACACCTTGATTCTCGGAATGAGGTTTTCACGAATTCGTTGAATGGCTACTGTCACACTGCCCACATTCGCCGGTTTGGCGACGTAGTCATTGGCTCCTAACGCAAGCGCGTCCAGCGTTGCGGCCGCTCCGCGTTCCGTGAGCGTGCTGAACATTATCACCGGGAGCGTCTTGTGTGTTTCGCGAATCTTGGCCAGGGTCTCCAGACCGTCCATACCCGGCATCTCGACATCCAGCGTCACTACATCGGGATTGACGATTGGCAACTTGGCTAAAGCAATCGACCCGTTGGCGGCTACTCCAACGACATCGATGTCTGGGTCTTTCGCCAGAACATTGGCCACCATGCGACGCACGACCACCGCGTCATCGACAACCAACACACGGATCGGCGGCATTAGGCCTCGACTATTCCCAGCAGCTTGAGTTTGTCGACCAGCATGCCTTTGTCAAAAGGTTTCATGAGATACTCGTTGGCTCCGGACTCGAGGGCTTTGACGACTTGATCCATCTCTGTCTCGGTCGTGACCATCATGATCCGCATACCGTCAAAACGCGGGTCCTTGCGCACTTCACAGACAAACTCGTAGCCGTTCATCACCGGCATATTCCAATCCACCAATGCCACGGCAACGGCATCGGTTTCCGACAACCGGTCAAGACCTTCGCGCCCGTTACCCGCCTCCGTCACATCGAGACCGCATGATTTGACCATGCCCTTGATGATGGTTCGCATGGCACGGGAATCGTCAATCACTAAAGCTCGCACCGCATCCTCCTCGCATTTTCAATCCTATGATCGATGAGTCGTGCGTTGCCTAGTGCTCGCGGTCCACGACGGCTTGAAGATCTGTAGCAAGCCTTGCCAGTTCGGCGGCAGCGGCTTGTGTGTCACCCGCGCCGGCGGTGGTACTTTGCGCCGCGGCGGCGACCCCAACAATGTTTTCGGCGATCTCGCTTGCACCTTTCGCGGCCTCGGCCACATTGCTACCCATCTCGTTCGTCGTCGCGGCCTGCTCCTCCACGGCGCTCGCAATCCTACCGGT
>JAZDDD010000507.1:0-7513 GCA_036679545.1 Gemmatimonadota bacterium
GTTGTCGTCTTCCGTCACCGATTCGGACATGCCGAGTCCCACGGCCAAGGTTACCGCACCCGCCATGATGCCCATGCCTCGTGCCGTGAGTCGTTGCGTAGCGGCCAGACGTCCTACCGGCGCATCGAACGGGCGTTGATTCCAACGTGGTTTTTCGAATTCCGACATGCCCATGTTTATCGACTTAGTATCGCGCGCCCCCACAACGCGCAGCGACCTGACTCGCCCTTGTTAGACGGACGAATCCGACCGCTTCCAATCACCCGAAACCCCACCGGACTTTTCCATCAACCGAATTTGACCGATTTCCAGGTCATGACCGGCTGACTTCACCATGTCGTACACCGTTAACAACGCAATGCTCACCGCTGTCAACGCTTCCATTTCAATCCCAGTTTTTGCGGTGACCTTTGTCGTGGCCTGCACACGAACGCCCGGCAAACTTGGGTCGAGTGTCGCATGGATCTGCACATGATCGAGACCGATGGGGTGGCAGAGCGGTATCAGCTCGTCTGTGCGCTTGGCCGCCATTGTGCCAGCGAGTTCAGCGGTCCGAAGCACATCCCCTTTTGGGCCCCCCATGGTTTCGACGGCATTGTAGGCGTTTTGCGACATACGAATCTGCCCCTCAGCCATCGCAGACCGTGTAGATGCATTCTTCGTACCGACATCGACCATGCGGGGACGGCCTGTGGCATCTAAATGTGTGAGGGTCATTGGATTTGTCCGAGTTGCTGAGAGAGAAGCGCAATGCCCAACTGTGGGTTTACGTTGCGTTGGGCGTCTTCCCTGAACGCCTGCAAAATCTTCAACGCTCGCAACGGTCGCATCAAGTCAGTCCTATTTGCGGCAGCGCCGTCAGCGATTTGTCTGCGCAGTCGTAGCGCCGCGGCATCGAGCATGTCCGTGAAATCGCCCCGGGCCCCCCATGGCGGTTGAGACAGCGCCAGCGCGGCGCGGCCCACGGGTCCGCCTTTCACCGCGCTAAGCAATCGTTCGGCTCCCTCGGCGCCGGAGCGGCGACCCTTTGCGGCTACCAGATTCCCTATTGCGCCGCGGGCTCGTTCCGCCTGTTTGGAGACCTCGCGTCCCGATACCCCCATCTCCTGCTCCAAGAATCGAATGACGACATCCTCGGCCACCGGGGGCACCCGGATCGGGACCAACCGGGACCGGATTGTCGGTAGAAGGCTCTGCGGCAGGCTGGTGGTCAACATGATGTACGTGCCGGGAGGTGGCTCTTCTAAAAGCTTTAGCAGCGAGTTGGCCGCTTCGGTGCTGGATTCCTGGACCACCAGGCGGTCGGCATCACCCAGAATCATGACTTTCCGAGGACCCTGAAATGGCTTGAGAGCCAACCTCCGCTGTATCAACCGAGTGCTGGCTATTGGGTGACTCGCGGTGGGCTCTGGGCGGGCATATAGCGGGTTTGCACGACGTTCGGCGATGATCTCCGCGATGGCCTCGGCTGCCTCATCAATCAGTTTGTCCGGGTCGCTGGAGCGTCGTTTTGGTGGTTGAAACGGTACGAACCAGTGCAGATCCGGGTGTGCCAACCCCCGTACCTGGCGGCAAGAATGACAGTCGCCACACGACCCGCCATCCTTCTCGCACAGTAGCGCCTCAGCCAACGACAGGGCGATGCGTTGTTTACCGACGCCCGATGGCCCTGACAACATCGACGTCGCCGGAAACCGATCGCTAGCGATGGCGCCCTTAAGTCTCTCCAGGAGGCGCTCATGTCCGTATACAGGATGGATAGGCATACCCTAAATCTAACTTATGTTCTTTGGGAATAGTCGCTTACCAGTATAGTTGTATTCATGCGACACTGTAGCGTTCACACAACATATCTGATCGTTTTCTTGACACTTGGCCTGTCCGGCTTCGGTCCTAACACGCAACGACGGAGCGCTCACGGGTGACCGGGTACCCTTCCAACAGGATTTGGCCTCGGTCGTTCGTGAGCGAGTACCGGTCAATCTGGCCGGTTGCGGAGCGGAGTTCGAGGTATGGCACGCCGACCGGCGATGCAACCCGCCAGGTTTGGTCTCCACTGCGAGTCTCCGGGAATCTCCCGCGCCCGCGGAGTAGCGCCCCACCGTTGCCCAAATAGCGACCACTGGAGCAAAGAGTCAGGTCCAGGCCACGGCTTCGGGAGCGTCCCGAGTATTGGACCAGATGCGTGTCGCGGAGCTGATCGACCCATTGCATCGCATCGACCGAGCCGTCCGACAGTGGCCGCCTCGGCGAAACCGGGATGCCGGACCCCGGAAGCACATTTTGGAACGGTGATGGCGCCGGACCGAAATCCTCCTGGTGCAGGAGGTAATAGGATTGTCCCTCTGATTCGAGTACAAGACCCCGCTGGTCTCGCGTCGCAACGAACTCGAATCGTTGAAGTTGATTCGAAAAACTTCCGACGAGGACATTTTCTTGAATTCTGGCTTGGATCGGGTAGTCCCGTCCATCGATGGACAGATGGCCGGAATATGCACTTCCGCCACCGCGCAGTTCGAGGACCACATGTCCGTCGGAAAAAGTGCCGGTAAAACTCAAGGTGGCGTTACCGCCATACGGAGCTAGCGGATTGCCGGAGCCGAGTGGATCTCTCCCTTGCAGCGGGTCGTTCCCGCTGCGCGGACGCGTTCCGTAGTCGTACGAGTCAGCGAGTTCTTTTGTAAATAGAAGTTCTCCAACCGGCAGGTAGGCCAGTCTACCCGCGGGCGCCCCACCCAGGGAAACGACCAAATGGGCTCCGTCCAGGTAAGCCTGGAAGTCGACGGGTTCGCGGTCGAGGTGAACGGTTCCGACGATGACGTTTTGTTCGATGTAACCGGCCAATTCGAAAGATCCGGCGTCACTTCGCAATGAACCGCTAATACCGCCGCCCCGGTCTTGCACAAGGAGCAGTTCGAGTCGTGTCCCACGGTCGGCTGTGAGCGAATACGTGCCCGTAAAGTCGAGGTTCTGTGCGACAAGAGAAAAAACTGTGAACGTGGCCGCGGCGGTCATGAGGCCGGTCGTTCGGGCGAAAACGCTGTTCATGACTTGGTTATCGGCCAGACACTCATTCAACCGGAGGTCTGAGGGCCGTGCTCAACGCTCAACTCTCAACGCTCAACTTTCAACGCTCAGGAAGGAAGCCTGCACGGAGTTTTAGATATGACGATCGCTGACGGTGGGATTCGAGTGATCAATGAGGATCACCGTCCCCGCCATATCTTCCATCGGTCGATGACTGTTTCTCCCTGCGCGACAAAAAACTCGTCGAACTGCGCGACTGTCAGACAAGAATGGTTTGGGAGAATTCGGATTTTCGTACCCGGCGTGAGTGCACGGTTCACGCGACCATGTTCCTGGCTCACGGCCACGACTCGTACGTCACGATCCAGTTCACCAGACGCGTAGTTGCTGAACGTCTCGCCCATTGTTGGTCCCCATGGCGCATCGGGACCGGCGTCTTTGGAAAGTGCAAGCGCCCCTGCATCCGTGACGCGGTGGTTAGCACCGTGCTGTGAAGACACAACGGAACTAATGACTGTGACGGCGCAGTCACGTGGTGTGCACGAACCGAGTGTAACCTGTGAGAAGTCGAAAAGCGCGTAGTTCCCCGGGCGGGCTTCCGAAACACCGTTGAGTGTCTTGACGTGTTGCATGGCAGGTGTCGACCCAACCGAAATCGTTGGTACCGTGACCCCGTTTTGTTGCAGTCGGTCAGCCAGTGTCACCATGACGCCACGTTCTTCCTCGGCGATACTGACAATTCCATCCGCCGTTGCGTGATATGCATGGCCGGAGTGGCTCAAGATACCGGCAAATTGCAGAGTGTCTGACGCTGCAATCCGATGTGGCAACGTGATAGCCAAGTCACCCAGGGGATCGACGCCAGCGCGGTGATAACCGCAGTCGACCTTGAGAAAGACGGAGAATGGTGCGCCGGTGCGTTCGATAGCGTCTACTGTTTCGAGCGTGTCGATGACGAGATGAAGTTGGACGCGTTCCGCCAATCGTGCGGCTTCGTCCAGACGGCCCGGAATCGCGGGAAACGCCCACGTGATATCATCGAATCCATGATCGGCAAACGCGTGAGCCTCAACCAACGTCGATACGGTGATGCCATGCGCACCGAGCGCCAATTGACGTTTGCCAATCTCGATGCACTTGTGTGTCTTGATGTGCGGCCGGAGCGAAACGCCGAGTGTGCGCGCCCTTGTGGCCATCGTCTCCAGGTTGTGGTCGAGTCTATCGATGTCGAGGATGAGAGCTGGAGTCGGAAGGTCGTGGATGTTCATGGGGGTCTGGGCGCGTTTCGAGTCGTTGTGTCCAGAGCCGCCAGCTGCCAGCCGCCAGCCCACAGCCAATCGACCAAAATACCGTCAATCACAGATCAGAAATCGTCAATCGTTGATCGCAAATCCCGACGCGCTTCGGAGGACGTTGCGAGCGCTGGCCGTTGCCTAGGTAGTGAGGTTGCAATCATCTAACAAGATGCAACTCCGTCTGCCTCCGTAGCATCCAACGCATCTCCCCTTCGGCCGTCACTTCCGCCTCTTCTTCCAACATCATACGTACCGGTTGTCCATTCCATTCAGGCACTGGTGTCGTGACCTGCATCTCAGTAGAGAACCACATGTTCGGCAACACGGGCACGTCGCCACGACCCGGAACACCCCCCTGCCTGTCCCACAGCCCGATCAACGGACCAGCGCCGTGTCCGTGGTCGCCGATTGGGTGCGTGTACATCGTGCCGTCCAAATCTTCGTTACGCATTGTTTCTAGAACGGATGCGAGGACTTCGTTTCCGGTGCGTCCAGGGCGGGTTTCCTCGAACAGAATATCTTGCAGGCGGTTGGCGTTTGCTAAAGCCTTTTGGAGACCGGCGGGGGCGTTGGTTTCGCCCTCTTGCAGCACATACGCCATGTGTTGTGTGTCCGTATTGAGGCGCAATGCGACGATTCCGAAATCAGTATGCAGCACGTCCCCACGTTGGATGATTGGCGCCGAAGCGCCATCGACGGAGCCTCCGCGGCGTTGGATGCTCACGGATGGTTGAAACCATGTCCCCAGGCCCAAATCGTTGACTCGTTGACGCATCCACCAAACAACATCCTCTGTTGTCGTCACACCGGGTGTGATCACGTAGTTGGAAAACGCCGTTGAAATGATGTCGTGTACGACAAGTTGCATGCGGCGATAAACTTGTGTCATGCTCGGTACGCGTGTGGCCAGATAGTCGATGGCCAACCGCGGCACGCGAACCACTCGGCTGGATAGTTCGCGACCGAGTGCATGTTCCATTTGTTCCCATTCGCCTGCCGTGAGGCCGTCGGCAAAGTTGTGTTCGGCGGCTATGTTCACGGCGATTCGTTGTGGGTCGCGTTCGCGCACGACATCGGCGAACAAATCCCATTGACTCGCGCCCCACAATTCGGCCGGACGGCCGACTGACGTCATCTGGGTCGTACGGACGGCTTCGTAGACACCACCTTGTGAGGTGCCACCCAGGGCTAACCGCTCCACACCATCGGCCTCGCCTTTGTCGTGGAATATGTAGATCGTACGGCGCCGCGCCGCGAACGTAGTGGGTGCAACGAGTCCGCGAAAAACGGGATCTTCGTTGTATTCGCGCATGGCGACGACCCACATGTCCACCCCGTGTTCTCGCATCAACATCGGGAGCACCGTTTCAACGCGTTCTTGCAACCACGCCTGCTGCACGGCTGCCTGTTGCCGCAACGTGCCGAATGGTTGCTCTGGATCGTACGTCTTTGTCTGTGCGTGAATTGGCAGCGTGGTGATATGTACCGAAACGGCGATGGCCAAGAAAATCCGGATCATGATTGCCTCGTGAGTTGTACGACTCGCCCTACGTTTGTAACGCCGGTCATCCGTCCGACGCGTTGACACCAGCGCCGGGGAAACCCGCTGAATCCACCGAAGAGTACGTTTGAAGTCGGTTCCGGGTAAGTAAAGAAGCGATAACGTTCTTTTTCCGCGGATTCTGTGGGTTCGGTGACGTTGGTAAGAGACGTTGAGCCCTGTCCGCCGCCGGAAACCTCGTTTATCGTCCATGCACTTTGACACTTCCTACCCGTCATGACAACGATGTCCGACCCGCAATTGACCTCTGAACGAGCTAACGAGCATCCCCTCGAACTGAGTTCCGATGAGATGCGTGCGATGGCACACGCGGCACTCGAACGTGTCGTGGAGCACATCGAGTCGTTGCCTCGGCAGGACGCAAGTTACTCCGGTGGTGGTGAAGCTGTTGCGCGGCGGCTTGCTGAGTCCATGCCTGAAACCGGCACTCCGTTCACTGAATTACTCGATCTCTTTTTCGACGTGGCGACACCGCCGTCTTTTAACACGGCGTCACCGGGTTACCTCGCCTATGTCCCGGGTGGCGGGCTCTTCCACTCGGCCATCGCGGATTTTCTGACGAACGCCGTTAACCGGGACGTTGGTGTGTGGGTGGCCGCCCCGGGTTGGGTGCAACTCGAGGTCAATGTGATCCGCTGGTTCTGCAGCATTGTTGGATACGGTCCGGGGTCCGGTGGTGTCCTGACAACCGGAGGCTCTCTTGCCAACCTGATGGCGATGATTACAGTCCGGCGGGAACGTCTAAAGGATGACCCATCGACGGGCGTCGTGTACACAAGCGATCAGACGCACCACTCGGTCGAAAAGGCGGCCGTCCTGGCTGGTGTCCCGGTCGGTAACGTCCGGTCGATTCGGTCGGACGAGTTCCATCGCATTGATCTCAGTGTATTGCGTGACCGAATACGGGATGATCGCTCCGCTGGTTTCACGCCTTTTTGTATTGTGGGGAGTGCGGGCACGACAAACACGGGCGCCATCGACGATCTCGATTCGCTAGATGTGGATGCATTGCGATGCTGCGTACGGTGGGTTTTTTGCGATGACGAAACGTGGCAGGGCATTGTTGGGAGGCCTGGCGCGCGCTGATTCCATGTCCCTCGATCCCCACAAGGGTCTCTTCTTACCGTATGGCACGGGCGGATTGTTGGTGCGAGATGCCGATACATTGCGCCGGGCGTACACACAGCACGCCGACTATATGCCCACGATGCAAGGCGAAAGTGAATTTGTGGACTTCTGCCAGGTGTCACCAGAGTTGTCGCGCGACTTCAGGGGTTTGCGCGTGTGGTTGCCGTTTAAGATGCACGGCGCCGGTGCGTTTCGAGATGCGCTGGACGAGAAGCTCGATTTAGCTCGTTGGGCGGCCAATCGGCTGCGATCGATGGATGACATCGAGATCCTCGCAGAACCTCAGCTGTCGATCGTAGCGTTTCGACTCGCCCCGGCCGGCGTGGATTCCGAAAAGCTCAACGACCTGAACCGCCGGTTCCTGGGTTTGATCAACGACCGAAAGCGAGTGTACCTGACGGCGACCATGCTCGGTAACAAATTCGCGCTGCGCATCTGTGTTTTGTCTTTTCGGACCCATCGCGACCGCATGGAGATGTGTGTCGAGGATATCGAATCGGCG
>JAZDDD010000508.1:0-3851 GCA_036679545.1 Gemmatimonadota bacterium
TGGTCGACAGTGCCGCCGCGACCGTGCTCAGTACCGGTCGGATAAATTTCGTGATCGCGGGTGCGGATCGTATTGCCATGAACGGTGACACGGCGAATAAGATCGGAACACTGACTCTGGCGAACCTTGCGAAGGTCTATGGCGTTCCTTTTTATATCGCGGCACCGTTGAGCACCGTCGATTCGGACTGCGAAAGCGGGGCAGGGATTCCAATTGAAGAGCGCGATCCTGCTGAGATTGCGCGGGTCGCTGCCGGTGTGAATACGTTTAACCCGGCGTTTGACGTTACACCGGCGAGCCTGATACATGGAATTGTGACGGAAATAGGTGTGTTAAGACCGCCGTTCGAAGAAACCATCGGGAGTGCAATGGATGGCTAATAGCAAAGGCGCGGCGGGGCAAAAAACCGTGCTGGCGTTGGATGAGGGGACCACCGGTTCGACCGCACTTGTGGTGGGCCAGGATGGCCGCGTACTGGCCAAGGGTTATCGCGAGTTTACTCAGCACTTTCCGCAGCCTGGCTGGGTCGAGCACGATGCGGAGGAAATCTGGCGTGTGACGCTCGAAGCCGCCCGCGAGGCACTCCAATTGAGTGGAGCGCGCCCGGAAGCTGTTGGCATCACCAATCAGCGTGAAACCATCGTCGCGTGGGATCGGAAAACTGGCCGCCCGCTTCATCGTGCGTTGGTATGGCAGGATCGACGAACCGCTGCGCGATGCCGCGAACTCGCCGCACAGAAGGGAAGTGAGTTTCTCTCCCGTCGCACGGGGCTGGTGTGGGACCCGTACTTTTCGGGTTCGAAAATCGAGTGGCTGCTACAGAACGTTCCCGACATTGCGACACGCGCCCGGCAAGGCGATGCCGTATTTGGTACGATCGATGCGTGGTTGATCTATTGTTTGACCAAAGGAGCCGAGTTTGTAACGGATCACACCAATGCGTCACGAACCATGCTCTATAACGTTACAACATCGGCGTGGGATCAGGAGATGCTCGACCTTTTTGGAGTGCCGGACAACGTACTCCCCGAGCTTCGACACTCCAGCGAGGTCGTCGGCGTTGTACACGCCGATCACTTCGGTTTCGAGATGCCGATCGCCGGGATCGCCGGAGATCAGCAGGCGGCGCTCTACGGCCAGGCGTGTTGGTCCCCGGGCGATGCAAAGTCGACCTACGGAACGGGCGCCTTCCTACTGATGAATGTGGGACCTGATTACCGGCCCGTACATGATGCCCGCGGTCTGCTGACGACCGTGGCATGTACCGCGACGGGTGCGCCGACGATGGCACTTGAAGGATCAATTTTCATTGCAGGGGCAGCGATACAATGGCTTCGGGATGGGCTTCAGATCATTGAGTCGGCTGCGGACACAGAAGCGATGGCGCGTTCGATCCCGGACACCGGTGGGGTATATTTTGTGCCAGCTTTGGTTGGCCTTGGTGCGCCCCATTGGGAGCCCGACGCTCGGGGGACTATCACCGGTCTTACACGGGGGACGTCTCGGGCTCATGTTGTTCGAGCGGCATTGGAGTCAATGGCGTACGCAACGAAGGACGTCGCCGATACCATGACCACCGTGTCGGGTGTTAACCTCGCGGTAATGAAGGCCGATGGTGGCGCGGCAGCCAATAACTGGCTGATGCAGTTCCTGGGAGACGTGCTTGGGGTTACCGTGGCACGTCCGGATGTGGTGGAGACCACAGCGCTGGGTGCCGCCGGGCTGGCAGGTTTGGCGACCGGGGTGTGGAAAAAACCGGAAGATTTTGCGGAGTGCCGAACCTACCGGGAGTTTGTGCCGAACCCAAGTGAGGATTCGGGTTATGAAGGGTGGGGACGAGCCGTCTCCGCAGCACTCCATTGGGCCCGAGCCGGTAGGTGAGGAACTTGTCAATCTCCTTTGGGAGAGTGTCAAGTCAGGATATATTCACTGCCGACATGCGGCAGCCAAATCTGAAAGTGTCTTTATGAAACCTCGATCGAAGTTCCTTATAGGTGCGGGTGTGATTGTGATTGGTGTTGGGGCCCTCATGGCCGAGGGCATCAAGGACACGGGCGTCTATTTCCTAGCCCCCTCAGAACTGGCCGAAAGAGTGGCGACGGATCCGTCGATGTACAATCTGGGAATCAGAGTGGGTGGAGACGTGGTCAAGGGGTCAATCGAACGTGACCTCGCTACACAGACAATCAGGTTCCAAGTAACAGACGGTGGTCACGCGTTTCCCGTCAGTTACCGAGGCATCGCTCCCGATACGTTCACCGACGAGGTGCAGGTCGTGGTTGAGGGCCGCTTGATGCCGAACGGCACCATTGAGGCAACGAACGTGCTTGCTAAATGTGGATCGCGCTACGAGGCGGTACCGTCCGCGTGATGACATGACTGTTCTTGGGCAGCTGAGTCTCTGGTTGGCGCTGCTTATGGGTGTGTGGGGCAGCGTCGTCGGTTTCATTGCCGGCCGGAACGAACGCCCCGAACTCATTGTGAGTGCTCGACGTACCGTCTACGGGCTCGCCGCGGTCATTTTTGTTGCGTCACTGTCGCTGATGGTCGCGCTGATCAGTCATGATTTCAATGTGGCATACGTGTGGAGTTATACCAGCCGCGATCTCCCGTTGGTCTACACCTTGTCGGCTTTTTACGGCGGACAAAACGGGAGCCTGTTGTTCTGGGCCCTCGTTCTTTCAGGCTTTGCCGCCGTCGCCCAATGGATCACTGCGCCCAGATTCCGCTATCTCATGCCCTATGTTGGCGCCGTGACATGCGTGGTCACGACGTTCTTCGTTATGGCCATGCTTTTTGCTGGCAACCCGTTCGAACGGTTGCCGTTTACGCCGCCAGATGGAAGGGGCTTAAACCCGCAGCTCCAGAACCCTGGGATGGCTTCCCATCCGCCCATGCTGTATCTCGGCTACATCTCGATCACGATACCATTTGCGTTTGCGGTTGCCGCGTTGTTGTCAAAGCGACTCGATACGCTTTGGATTCATGCCATCCGCAAATGGACGCTGCTGTCGTGGGTTTTTCTTTCGGTCGGCATTACGATCGGTATGTGGTGGGCGTACGTCGAACTTGGGTGGGGTGGCTATTGGGCGTGGGACCCGGTGGAGAATGCAAGTTTTCTCCCCTGGCTCACGATGACCGCGTTTTTACATTCTGTGATGATTCAGGAAAAGCGTGGCATGTTGAAGAAGTGGAACATCGTGTTGGTGGTGCTCAGCTTCATGCTTTCCATCTTTGGGACGTTTCTCACCCGAAGTGGTATCGTAGCCAGCGTGCATACCTTTGCCGAAGGGAATCTGGGTTACTTCTTCTTGGGTTTCCTCATCTTGTTAGCGGTGGCACTGGGTTGGCTGTTGGTGAAGAGGTTGCCGCTTCTGGAGACCGAAGCACGTCTGGAGAGCATGTTGTCCCGAGAAGCGAGTTTCTTGTTCAACAACTTGTTGCTTGTTGGCATAGCGTTTTCCGTTCTTTGGGGTACGCTGTTTCCTATCCTGTCCGAAATCGTGCAGGGTACGCAGATCACCGTTGGACCACCGTTTTTTAATCGCGTAAACATCCCACTTGGACTGGCGCTTCTGGCGTTCACGGGCATCGGTCCATTGATCGCCTGGCGCAAGGCAAGTCCCAAGAATTTGCGGCGGCACTTCACCGTTCCGTTGTCGAGCGCGGCGGTTGTAGGCGTGGTGCTTGTCGCGGCCGGTATGCGTGGTCTGTACCCAGTGATGACATGGATCATCGGCGCGTTTGTGTTGACCGGAATTGTTCAAGAGTTTGGACGTGGTATTGGCGCAAGACACCGACTACACGACGAGTCGTACCCTCAGGCATTTGCACGTTTGGTCGCCAGAAAC
>JAZDDD010000509.1:0-2067 GCA_036679545.1 Gemmatimonadota bacterium
ATCACATGGCGCGGTGTACACAATTTGCGGTCGCAGCAGCTGGGATGGCCATTCAGGATGCCGAACTCAAACTCGAAAAGGTTGAAACCGAACGGGTGGGGAGTATCATTGGTACAGCCATCGGCGATCTTGGTTGGGCGATCGAAGAGGCGCTTACGCAAGATCATAACGGCTCGACAGTCAGCAATCCTCGCACGATGTTTATGTCCTATCCGAATGCAGTGTCTGGTCAAGTATCGATTCACTTTGGGCTGCGAGGGCTGACGGATACCATTTCCAGCGGATGCGCCTCCGCTGGCACCGCGCTCGGTCTCGCCGCGGATGCGATTCAACGCGGCGAAGCGGACGTGATGCTGGTGGGGGGCACAGAGGCTCCAATCCAGCAAACGATCTTTCGGAACTTGTGTGCCGCTGGTGCCTTATCGACGATGAATGGGGGAGGGGTGGCCTCTCCGTTTGATCAGGACAGAGATGGCCCTGTGTTGGCCGAAGGCGCTGTGGTCTGTTGTCTTGAGGAGCTTGGCCATGCCATGCGACGCCATGCTCCGATTTATGCTGAATTCAAAGGGTGGGGGTCAACGACCGATGCGTTTAGCCTGACCCGGACTGAACCCAATGGGATTCAAGGGGCGCGTGCAAGTAAGATGGCGTTGGACAATGCGAACGTCTCCGCGGGCGATGTTGACTATATTAGCGCCTATGGCATCGCTACCCCATCGTGTGACTGGACCGAAACCCGAATCACCAAAGTCGTATTCGGGGACCGAGCGTATAAAATTCCTATCAGTGCGATTCAATCGATGGTTGGCTATTCCTGGGCTGCACTGGGTGCGTTTCAATTCATCACCGCCTGTCTGGCTATTGCTGAAGGTGTGGTGCACCCAACGATCAACTATACGACGCCGGATTCCATTTGCGATCTCGACTACGTGCCGAACAATGCGCGTCAGGAGCGCATCGATACTGCAATCACTGACCAGTTCGGCTGTGGAAAAAATGTTGTGGTGGTTGTTCAACGTTGCAATGCATGAGGAGGTGTCCCATGAAGAGATATCGTGTGAATATAGCGAAACTCACTTGTATTGGCCTCGTGCTTGTGTTGTCTGGATGTAGTGGCACCACCCCTGTTCTGTCGTCTGGCGTGATGACCAACGCCGAGCAACCCGCCACGATGGCGTCGATGACAATGGATCCTGCCTCAGCGGCCGACGTGGCATTGCGGACGGACGTGCCGATGGCGGTGATTCCGGCGGGGGAATTTCCGATGGGGAGTGTGAAGGGGAGCACCCACGCGAAATGGTCGGAAGGCCCACAGCGGATGGTGTACTTGGATGCGTACGAGATGGATATCTACGAAGTCCGCACCCTGGACTACTCCAAATTTCTCACCGCCACACAGCTGGCGGCACCCAAGGCGTGGAAGCAAGTCGATCTCGCCAAGCATGGGGATCGTCCGGTCGTCGGCGTAACTTGGGAAGATGCCAGCGCCTATTGCCAGTGGGTGGGGAAGCGCTTGCCGACCGAAGCTGAATGGGAGAAAGCCGCGCGCGGGACCGATGGACGCACCTTTCCCTGGGGGAATGAGATGCCCACAGCGGATCGGGCCACCCTGACCAAGCGGTGGGACGGGTACGAAACGCCGACGCCGGTGGGTAGTTTAGAAGCGGGCAAGAGTCCCTACGGAATATACGACATGGCCGGGAATGCCATGGAATGGGTCTCGGATTGGTACGATCCGAACTACTACGATTCCGCGCCATCGAAGAACCCACAGGGACCGCAGACCGGGAAGGCCGGCGTGGTGCGCGGAGGCGGCTGGGGGTTCTTACCGAAGGATGCGCGCACGGCCAATCGGATCAATCCGCCGCGCGAGACGCGTTGTATAAATATTGGTTTCCGCTGTGCCAGAGATGCTGGGGAGCAGTCAGCGATCAGCAGTCATCAAGATGGGAAAACGGAATCTGCTCAAGCAAACTGACTAGCGACAGAGCTGCTGAAATGCAGCTCTGCTCCTGCAGTCAGCGAGTGAGAACCTGTGGCGGATGTCGTCACCCCCTGTGGCAATGT
>JAZDDD010000051.1:0-17612 GCA_036679545.1 Gemmatimonadota bacterium
TTAACACACGCCGTAAAGCTGCTGCAACACCTGTGGTTCGGAGGAGCCTGGAGCGAGAGCCTGGTTCAGGTTGCGGTCTTGCTCGGGACGCTCATCGTGGGCGTGGCAGCCGCGTCGATGGCTTTTAGGTGGGAATGACGAGGGTGCTGGTGAGGTTCGGTGATGGAGTGACCGGCCGGTGGCTGGGGACAGGCTACCCGCTACCCGCTGCCCGCTCTTAGCATCTTCAACGATTTGCTGGCGATTGTGAATGTCGGGGAACCGTAGGCCGAATTATGGGATCCGTATCGATGGGGACAGGCTACCCGCTACCCGCTGCCCGCTCTTAGCGTCTTCAACGATTTGCTGGCGATTGTGAATGTTGGGGAACGGTAGGCCGAATTATGGGATCCGCATCCACAACGCAAAAAAGCAGGCAGCAGGCAGCAGGCAGCGGGTAGCGGGCAGCTGGTAGCGCTAAAAAAAAGGCTGACCAGCACATACCCTGATCAGCCCCTCTCAGATATCCAAAAGCGGAACGCCTACTTAATAACCGTCATCCTCTTCGTGTCTCTGAAGCCATTTACCGTCAACTGATAAACGTATACTCCAGACGCGGCTTCCCGACCGGTCTCTCGAACCTTCCCATCCCAAAACGCGGCAAAATTAACCGGTGCCATTCCACACCAACTCGGTCCCGTTCAACGGGTCGCCTGTGCTCTGAAGCACCGGTACGGCCACTAGCTGAGCTAGCACGTTGAACACCCGGAGCGTCACGACGGGCCGTTGACCGTTGTCCCAGAGGTTCGGGCTCAGGGTGAACGGAATCGTGGTTTCCGGATTGAACGGATTTGGGTAATTCTGGTCCAGCTGTACCACAGGACGGTCCGACCCTGCCCCCTGCGCCTGTGCGGGGGTGGCGGTGAGACCAATCAGCCCGAGCGACACAAACGCCCAGGCACTGTATTTCATACCCGCTCCTAGCTAACGAAAAAGGTGCCTAAAGACCTCTCCTTGAGTTCGAAGACGCTATTCCCCATCCAACCATAAGTTGACGCTCCTGGTGGCTCAGTCAAGCCCATCTACCTGATGCGCCTTTGGTCCCAACCGTCGCACATCTCCCGCACGAACGGTAATCCCCTGCCCATCCAGCCAACTCAGCACTGGAATGAGGTATTTCCGAGTCAATCCTAGGGTTTCACGAAGGTCGGCTGGGGTGGCCTCTCCGGCCTCTCGAAGATGAGCGACCGTGCGGCTCGTCATCCCATCAATAACGCTGCGGAGCAAATATCGGTCCGCACCTATTCGAATCACCGTGTCCTGTCTCACATAGAACTCCGCGATTGCCTCAGCTCGACCTGCCGGAACCCTGTTGGCCAACTCCGCTACCGTGGCTCCCTGGCCACCGGCATCTTCCAAGGCCTTCAGAACCTCAGCCCCAGAATCGGCATCTTCACCTTCTAGTCTCGGCTGGTGATCGGCAAGCCTGACATGCCCCTGACTCACCACAATGGTACCACGCCCCTCCAGTTCGGATCGAGCGTGTTCGGCTAGTGGCGGCGTCTCTGCCAGTTTTCTGAACACCTCTAGCGGCAGGCCAGGTTCGAGCGGTTGCTGTATATGGAAATCAGCTACGGCACGTAAGAGCCGATCCACGATTGACATGGCAACGGGGCCGGAAATCAAAGTGCGACCTGATCTTACGATCCCCTCCAGAGACCCCAGGATCGACTTTGACTCGGCCGGGGGAACACCAATCCGGACCTCCAGCTCGTCCAGAGCAACACCCTGAGACGCCCGGGCTTCAACAAATGCCGGCACCCTCACAGCCGGGTCGGCCGCCGCCAGCCGTGGATCCGCGGACGGTCGCCGCGGCCTCCGGTCTGGGAATGGGTCGATGACAACGCAACCACCAACCGTAGTCACCGGTGAGTACGCCCTCACCACACCACGGTCGCCCCAGCGGCAAACCAACGGGGTCTCCAGTCTCAGCCGGACCACACCGGACTCACCGGGCTCCACGGTATCGCCCGCCGGTGTGACCCTGGCCATGACTTCGGCGGTGCCGATGTGGAATCGGATACGAGATCGCTGGGTCAACGGACGCGCTGCCGGTAACAAATTCACCACGACATCCACCCGGCGAGACGGCTGCCACCCTTGCCCCACGACGACCATACTTCCGCGGGGTGCATCGACCCGGTCAACGCCAACCAGTGCCAGGGCCGTTCGGCGGCCTGGTGCGGCGTTATCGGCCGATTGGCCATGAACCTCGATACTTCGGATTCTGGCCTCGCGACCCGCGGGCAGTACCTGCACGGAGTCGCCCACTTTGGCCTGACCGGCCCAGACCGTTCCCGTGACAACGGTGCCCGCGCCCGCGACACTGAAAACTCGGTCTACAGGCATGCGGAAGAGATCGTCCGTGGCTCGCTCCTCGGTACGGGTGGCTGCCAGCTCGATGGCTGCTTTCAGATCTTCTAGCCCATCACCCGCTGTCGCCGAGACGGCGACGGGAGGCCCCCACGATATTGGGGACGACTCCAAACGCTCGGCTACCTCTTCCATTACAAGTTCCAGCCATTCGGGCTCGGCCAGATCCCTCTTGGTGATTGCCACGACACCGGACCGGACGCCGAGGAACTCGAGGATGGCGATGTGTTCAACCGTTTGAGGCATGATGCTCTCGTCGGCCGCAATGACGAGCAGTGCGACATCCACACCGGTGGCACCTGCCACCATGTTGCGTACAAAATCTTCGTGGCCCGGAACATCGACGATACTGGCGCTACGCCCGTCACTGAGATTCAGTTGCGCAAACCCGAGGTCGATGGTGATCCCACGCCGTTTCTCTTCTTTCCACCGATCGGTATCGACACCGGTCAGCGCTTTGACAAGCGCCGTTTTCCCGTGGTCGACGTGTCCCGCTGTTCCAATGACGACATGTCGCTGGCCTGTCGTGTTCACTTCCCAACCTCCCAAAAATCTAAGGCCTTGAGGTCACGGTCCTCGGCGACGTGACGTTTGATAAAACGCGCGCACAACCTGCGGTGGGCCGCTATGTGTTTGGCGGGCAAGGGCGCATCGGGCATCAATCCGTTGACAAACGCCGTCAAGGCCTCTCGATCCGCGACCGCCATTCGCACGGTCTCACGAGATTGTGCGCACTGTCCGCACAGAAAGCCACCCTCCATGACGGAGAATGCCAAGTCCTCCGCTGCCAGTGGGCGACCGTCCACGGCGCAGCCGTCCAATGTTGGCGCAAATCCCAGGGCATGGACACCACTCCACATGACCGTCAGGGCAGCCGCCGCCACGTCCTGTGTCTGCGCGTCGCTCAAGAAATTGAGCGACTGCCGTGTCTGTTCAAACAACGCAGGATAGGGCTCTTGCGGCGAGAAACGCATGATGAGTTCAGCCAAGGCCGATGCTGCCGCGTAACGCGCCAGGTCCCGTGTCAATCCCAGCCGATGCCGCTCCAGCTCGAATTCGGCAAGGGTATGGAGGTCGCGTGTTTGTTTGAAATAGAGCTGGACCGTTCCATCGCTCAGCGGCTGAAGGCTCGCGCCAAACTTACTCTTCGGCCGACGTGCGCCCTTGGCCATGACGCTGATAACGCCGAGGTCGCGCGTGGCGAGACGGGCGATTTTGGACGTCTCCGAGTACGGAAAGGTCTGCAGGACGGTCGCGTCGGTGCTGACAAGCATGAGAGAAAAATACAACGTTCCACGTTCAACGTTCAACACTCAACGCTCAGCATCAACGTTCAACACTCAACGCCCAGCATCAACTTTTAACACTCAACGCTCAGCATTCACGCTCAACGTTCAGCATCAACGTCCAACACCCAAGTTCCAAGGAACCGCAGTATGAGTTGAGCGTTCCGTGTTGAATATTGATGCTGAGCGTTGAGTGTTGAGCGTCGAACGTTGAATGTTGTTTTAGTCTGATTTCGTTCGCGGGGGTAGATGACGCTCGGCGGCAAACCGCAACGCCAGCGCGACATCGGCTTCCCTGGCATCTGCCGCGGTCCCGTGGTGTCCCCAATCCGGTATGTACCGATCCTCGAGCTTGCCGGCCGGCCATGTGACTCGAATGGCCGACGCCCACAGGCCAGCTCGGATCTCGTGTGCGGCATGCAGCCAATACCATTGTTCCATCCAACCCTCGGGGATACACAACCGCGGGTGAGATGCCATGAAGAGTGAGAAACGTTACAAAAGACCTGCGACTAGTTCAGGATTCCGTGTACTGCGGTTTGGAATTGGTGCTCAACATCGATGAGCAGATGAGGGTGAAACCACTCATCGCCGTCCAGGGCGTTCCATGCTGTGTCGGAAAGACTGGGGACCAACGGCTCACCGCTTGTTCCAAACATCATTGCGTGGGCAATGATATCTGCCACATGTACCGTTGAGGCCTGGCTTGCAAATTCTCCCGCCATGTCCGGCCGATGGTGCGCTTTGATAGGTTCACTCAAACTATCGGGCAAACCCCACTGTTCCAGCAATGCGCTGCCAACCATGGAATGGTCGTATCCAAATTCATCGTGCTCAACGGAGTGAAGGAGCTGGCGCGATTCGGCGGCGTGTGCATGTGCTTTCCGCGCGCCTTCCGGGTTCCCCAGATACATGACGAGTCGCCCGATGTCGTGCAGCAGGCCGCATACGAATAGGGCTTCTACATTTTGGTCCTTCCGCTTCACGGCGATCAGACGGCTCACGACCGCGGTGCCAAGGCTGTGCCTCCAGAAAGATTCCATATCAACGAGGTCAGCCGGCAGCTTGTCAAATGCCGAAACCGCTGAAGTTGCCAGCACAAGGTCGTGCAGAGGTTGAACACCCAGGATAGAAAGCGCGCGTGACACCGAATCAACTTTCGGAGATACACCATACATCGAACTATTGACGAGCTTGAGGACACGTGCCGTAAGACCGGCATCCTCCTCGATGATCCGGGCAAAGTCTTCACCCGCACTATACGGGTCGTTCATTGCCTCGACCAGACGCAAATACGCAGATGGTAAGGACGGCAAGGTCGGGCAGCGGCCAATGAGAGCGGCAACTTCGGGTACGACGTTTGTGTTGTCTGTCGTTTCGTTGCGTGCGGCGGATATTTCCAAAGCGCTACCGGTGACCAGGAGACGGATTGCAGCATACAGTTTCAATTACTATCGGTGCAATAAGGACCAATGTTGAGGTCACAAGCTTGAGATTCGACAACGTCGAGCTGAGGACCGACATACGGCTAGCGACCCCGACCTCCTTGGATACGACCGCCGAGGAACACCGTTCGTCCACGGGCGGGGAATCCGACGATCGTCTCGTAGGATTGATCGAACACGTTTTCGATACGTAATGTGGCACTCAAGCCCGGAACCACGCCGCGTTGTGGCACCAAGTCAACATTACCCCAAACACTAACGGTGGTCACAGATGACAGAATGACTGGCGTAGCGGGGAACGTGGAAAAATCTCGATCGTCTCGGTCACCCATGTACACAACGCCGAACCCAAGACCCGCACGCTCCAACCCGGAGAAATCGACGGAAGCGGTCAGCCGATCTGTGGGACGGCGGAGGAGCCGGTTACCGAGTACAAACGAAGCACCCTCTCCGATTTCGAAACCGGTGTCTTTGACCTCGGTGTCCAAATAGGAATAGTTCGCGGTGAGGGACAACCCCGCCGGCACGTGTACCACGGCTTCAATTTCTAAGCCGGACGCATTCGCTTCGGCGATGTTGGCGTAGTTGGGGGATTGATCAAACGTAAATTGGATCAGATCTCGAAACGATTGCGCAAAGTAGGTGCCCGTCACTGAGACGAGATCGCCCACAAGGTCTTGGGTGATTGACGCTTCCCAGGACGTGGAACGTTCCGGTAAGAGTTCCGGATTTCCTGTCACAAACCCCGTCGCAAAGTTTTCGAAAAACGTGGGTGCTTTAAAACTCCGTCCCACGGACCCGCGAAGACTCGTGCCCGTGGAAAACTGATATCCAACACCGCCGCGGTACGTCCAGAATGTACCAAACGCGCTATTGTGGTCCACACGCGCACCACCCGTCACCGACACACCGCCGTGATTTAGGAGAACCTGGGCATAGGCGGAGCGATTGTTCCGGTCTTCCCTGGTAGATCCATTTGACGGACCGAATTGGCTAAGCGATTCATTGAAGCTGCGCTCGTCGTGTCGTTCTAGCTCAACACCACCAGTCACTACAATCCCGGGATCAAAGAAAACATTCGCTCTCAGGTCCGCGCTCTGGCGTCTGAGGTCCTGCAAGCTTTGGAACGCATAAAAACCTGTCGTGTCCGCGTCGTTATCTTGTGCATCGTCGGTTCCGATGGACGTAACATTGGACGCCACAAGCAACCGTAGTTCGACGTTGTCCGTCAGCCATCTTGCGGCGTCGATGCTCACCGATGTGGCTTCGTCGAGCGACAACGCATTTTGATCGACGAGATTTCCCGAGGCATCCGTGGGGAAGTGGAAACGACTGTCCCGGTACCTCATGGAGAGGGATAACGTGCTTACGTCGTCTGGTTTTAACTGGACACGGCCGCTCCATACCGTGTTGTCATAGTCGTTGTTGAACGCATAGGCACCATCCGTCGCAAGGTGGCTGGCGCCGAACGCGTATTGGACACCGCTGGTCTCACCAGATACATCCCCATCCACTCTCACCGAACCAAACGTCCCTCCCCTCACGCCAACGTTGTATCGCGCGGCCCCAGAGCCCTGCCGTGTAAAGATCTGGACGACGCCGGCAACGGCATCAGCGCCATACAGGACGCTCCCGGGGCCCCGCAAAATCTCAATCCGCTCGATGTTTTCCGTTGAAAGATGGGCAAAGTCGTAGGCACCGCCCGGTTGGTTGACCTTTACGCCATCAATCAACACCTGTACGTAGTCACTCTCGCCACCACGAAGGAACAAAGATGTTGCGCCGCCAAACGACCCGGACTGGACGACTGTTGCGCCCGGAACGTCTCGAAGCGCCTCTGCAACCGATGTCACTCCGCGCAAACGGAGATCGCTTCCGTCGATAATAGTTAGGGAGCTGGTCAATACACGAGCCGCAACGGGGACACGCGTGGCGGTGATCGTTATGGGTTCCAGTTGCGTGGTGTCGGCTTGTTGTAGTGGCATGGTTGCCGGTACGACTGCCAAAACCCACGTTGTCAAAGTTATCATTTCAATCTCTCCTAGTCGACATTGCAAATCGTCAACCTGCTCTAGTTAACCGTTGATTGTGATCAACGGGATTGGCGATTAACGATTGTGATTAACGATGCATTCATTTGGACTGCATTTTTCGTCTCAACGGGATGAATTGCGGCACGCCGTCCCAACTAACCAGTTCCACGGGCCATTGGAACACCTGCTCTAACATATCTCGCGTCAGCACGTTTCCCGGTTCGCCGTGCGCGGCGGCACGACCTTCGTGCATCACGAGAATCCGGTCGCTGAAACGCGCGGCGAGATTGACGTTGTGCGTTACGATGATCCCGGCCATCCCTTGGTGCTTTACCAGCGCGTGTACCAATTCGAACACCTCCATCTCATGGCGGATGTCCAGATTCGTCGTGGGCTCGTCCAATACGAGTGCTTTTGGTTCCTGCGCAAGTGTGCGAGCAATACGAACCCTTTGCCATTCGCCTCCGCTCAGTGTTGCTATCCAACGATCCGCCAGATGGGCGATGTCACACTGAGTCAACGCGTCTTGGACGATCTGTGTATCGCGCAGCTTTGTTGCGGCGAAGGCACCGAGGTGAGGATAACGACCGAGCATAACCTGTTGCTGTACGCGGAAGGGGAATACGGGTTCTTCGCGTTGGGAGACAACACCGAGCGTCTTGGCCAGCTCTTTGCGGCCCCACTCACTTGCATCTTTGCCAAGTACGGTAACGGTGCCTGCGTGCGGGGCCTCGGAGCCGACAATTAAGCGCACCAACGTTGTTTTGCCACTCCCGTTGGGTCCCACAATACTCACGATTTCGCCCGCGTCGACTTGCAACGTGACATCACTGACGGCGTCCACCGGTGCCTGCGGATATCGATAGCGCACGTTTTCTAAACGTATGATCACGCTGTCATCTTCCGCAGAAGGAAGGCAAAAACAGGCACGCCGATCAACGCAGTTACGACACCAACGGGAAGCTCTCGTGGTGCAAACGCGGTTCGAGCGACGGCATCGGCAAGTGTCAACAGCGTTCCGCCCAACAAAAACGCTGTCGGAAGAAGGACACGATGCACGTGTCCCCATACGAGCCGAGTCGCATGGGGGATCACCAAACCCACAAATCCGACGATGCCGGAAACCGCAACCGCCGCCGCCGTGAGCAAGGACGTGGCCACGTAGAGGAGGCGTTTGAATGCCACGACATCGACACCAAGAAAACCGGCAGGTTCATCGCCCAGCGACAGGAGATCAAGGTGCCGCGCTGCGCCAAACAACAGACCCAACGGTACGATCGAATAAACCACAAACAGGAGAAGCGCCCGCCAAGACGCACTGTCAAATCCGCCCAATAGCCACAAGATGGCATTCCGCAGCTCGGTAGCCGGAGAGAGCACAATCACCGCACCGACAAGTGCAGACGCAAGCGAGCTGACCACCACTCCCGCCAATATCAAAACTCGGGCGTCCAACAAGGCGCCCGCAACAACCGCCAGACGATACACCAACGTGATCGCAACCAGAGCGCCGATAAATGCCGCCATTGGTACACCCCACGCACCACCCCATCCCGTCGCGATAACCAAAACCGCACCAAGGCCGGCACCACCGGAGAGCCCCATCAGATACGAATCTGCCAGTGGATTCCGGACGAGCACCTGAAGCACGGCACCGGTAACGGCGAGGGACCCACCAACGGCAAACGACAAGAGCGCCCGTGGCATCCGCAATTGGCGTACAATCGCAACCATAGTCTCGTCACCTCGGCCCAAGACCGCGCCGAGCACTTCGGTGAGACCAAACCCAACGGGTCCAACCACAACACCCGTGCATATCGCAGCAAGGGCGACGATGACCAACACCAACGACCGCATCTAACGGCGTCCCGGTGCCACTGGTTCGGCCGCTGCGGCGCGAATTATCCCGGCGCGCAGCCGGGGTATTGCGTCGAAACTCCGCATGGACGGCCATTGGAACTCGGTTCCCCCAACGAACGCAAAACGACCCTCAGAAATCGCGCGTAGCGTCTGCCATTCAGGTCTGGTCGCGTACGCGGGGACCTCGGTTCCCATGGTCACCAGAAAAACATCCGGATCGCGATCGGCGATCGTCTCGATGCTCACCGACGCCGACGGTGCCTCGATGTCCGCGAAGACGTTTTGCGCGCCGGCGAGTATCAGCATCTCGTGAAGAAAACTGCCAGCGCCGATGATAATGGGCGGGTTATCCCATGTGAGAATGACCACGCTTATCGGATCGATTTCAATCGGATTCGCGATAGCCGAGTCAAGTTTCGATCGGAATCCAGCCGCCAAACTATCCGCACGCTCTTGCAAACCGGTTGCGGTTCCCAAAACACGTGCGACACGGGGTATACTCTCGAGGAGATCGATCGCAACGCTGACAGATTGAATGCCCAACGTCTCCAGTTGTCGCATAGGCCGTCGGTTGATTTCCGATGCGTAAAAGACAACGAGATCGGGTCTGACTGCCGCCACGGCTTCTACGTTCGGTGGCATCCCTTCACCAACGCTGACAACGGACAATGCGGCATCCGGTACAATGTCCCACTGCGTACGGCCGACCAAGCGATCGCCAGCGCCAATTGCGAAGAGTAACTCCGTCGTTGCAGGGGAAAGCGACACGATGCGCCGGACGTCGTGCTGAAGCGCAATGGTCCGGTCCAGGTCGTCACGAAAACCAGACGAAGACGGCGGCGCCTCCCGTGTTTGGCACGAAAGCAAAACCCCGCCGAACAACGTGTGCAACACAAAAACGCCCACGTTTCCGGGGCGGATCGTGAGCGAAGTTCGTTGAAGCCAACGGTTCATTCAATCCACCATCCCCCACCCTCGAGGGATAAAGTGTGGAGCAGATCGAGGACGTCTCCTGGCTTCGAGCGCTCGACTTGGCTTCCCGGCATTCCGGTGGCGTTGTGAGTCGAACCTACATTGCTCGTTACAGTGGCGGGGCCGCGCCGGATTCACACCGGCTTCCGTGTTCCTAGACCGCTATTTCTTTACTCTAACAATTGCTAAGGCTAGCGTGCGTAATTCTTGCGCGCAAGGGCGACGTTGAGACGTGCCTTCAAATCTGCACGTGCGTTTTCGTAGTTGGTCCTGTCACCATCAGACATTTCGCTGCGTTCCCGCTCATAACTCTCATCCAACATGGCAATACGCGCCGCGAGTACCTCCGGATCATCTGACGTCACAGGCTCAACACGATGCCACCACAATACGACTGCGCCGAGGAATGCGAGCATCGCCGCAATGACCACGAGCCACCAATAGTCCGCCGCGAGAAAAGGCTGATCCGAAAAGTTAATGACCACCGGTGCCCCCGCCGGGACAAACGACGCTTCGTATCGCACAAACCGTATCTCGTCGAGCTGTTCGATACCGACCAAACGGAGGGAACCGGACACGACCGCCGAAGTGTCTTCGAGCAATAACTGAAAACGTTCGGTGCTCTGATCCACGGGCACCGCTAGCTCCCGCTCGCGGGGTAGCGAGTAGGAATACACCAACTGTTTTTGTCCCGGTGGCACAGGCGCCACCAGCGAAAGCGAATCTCCGCTACGGAGTAACGCTTCGGAGCTAACGTCGGACTCTCCCATTTGTAATCCAAATGCGCCTGAGGGAACCGAACTGCGCCACACGGGAGACGCGTCGCTGCCGGCGATACGCGCCACATTTCCCCTGTTGGCCAACACGATGAGTTCCAGCACTGACCGCGTACCATCCTCACCCGCACGACGTATCACAAGATGCCGCTGGACGAGGTCCAACGGTGGCCCCACGCTTGACGTGTCAAAAACAAACAAGGTGGATGCCGTATCGGCGGTGAACTGCACCGAACGGACGGGGGATGAAAAGTATGTGATGTCTCTGAAACGAACGCTTGAGATATACAGCGCCGATGTATCACGTGTGGTCGCACTCAACACATACACCCCGAGGCGGTCCGTCAGTGCGGAATCGACCAAGGATCCCTGGGCCACGGTGACCTGATGCAGGCTCACCCACTCGTTTTGCAAAGGGATGGTATCGCTGCCAAGCACCGCCAACGCCCGTCCGCTCAACTGGAACTGTTGGGCGGAGAGTGTCGCGGGTGCCAAAACCAAGCAACTGGTCAGGCAGATGTTACGGAATGAACTTGCCGAAGTCCTCAGGGTTCAGGTCCCGAAGGCGGTTTTGAAGCGTTTCCGCGTCGAGCGGTTCGCTCGGCGGACCTTCCGGCACAATCTGTTCGGCGTTGTTTTCTCCCAGCAGGTCCTCGTTTGCAAAGATGGGTGCTTGGAGTCGCAACGCAATGGCAATGCTGTCCGACGGTCGGGCATCAATCTGCACCACTTCTCCGTTGCGCCGTAACTCGAGTTGGGCGTAATACGTGTTTTCACGCATATCCAAGATGCGCACTTGGTTCAATTCCGCGCCGAGTCCAACGATAACCTGTCGTAGCAGGTCGTGTGTCAGTGGGCGAGCAAACTTCATGTCCGCTAGCTCCATTGCGATGGCGTTTGCTTCGTTGGGGCCTATCCAGATGGGCAACACCCGATCGCCTTCCTTCTCCTGAAGGACGACGATCGGACTTTTTGACTGCGGCTCCATGCCGAGGTGCGCAACTTTGACTTCAACAAGCACCGCGCCCGCCCGGGTTACAAGGTGTTAGTACCGATAGTGACTGGGCTTGTACGGCCCATCAATTGGTACCCCAATATAATTCGCCTGCTTTTCCGTCAGTTTTGTCAAATTGACGCCGAGGTGAGCCAGGTGCAACCGTGCCACCTCTTCATCCAGCTCGATCGGGAGCCGGTACACTTCCTTGTTGTACTGGTCGTTGCGCTGCCAAAGTTCCAATTGCGCCAGGACTTGGTTGGTGAAGGACGCAGACATTACAAAGCTGGGGTGCCCCGTTGCGCAGCCCAAGTTGAGCAATCGGCCCTCGGCGAGGATCAAAACGCTGTGTCCGTCTGGGAATGTGAACTCATCGTACTGCGGTTTGATATTCCGGTGCTTGATACCCGGGATTTTCTTCAAACCGGCCATGTCGATTTCGTTATCGAAGTGGCCGATATTGCCGATGATGGCCTTGTCTTTCATGCGTGACATGTGATCGGCGGTAATGATATCGTAGTTACCGGTTGTGGTAATGAAGATATCCACCCGTTCGACCACACTTTCCAACGTCTCGACCTGAAAGCCCTCCATCGCCGCTTGCAACGCGCAGATGGGATCGATTTCCGTGATGATGACACGGCAACCCTGACCGCGCAGCGCTTGCGCGCATCCCTTGCCAACTTCGCCGTAACCGGCGATTAGGGCAACTTTACCACCCAACATGACGTCCGTTGCACGGGCCAATCCGTCGGGCAACGAGTGTCGGCAACCGTAGATGTTGTCGAATTTGCTCTTGGTCACCGAGTCATTGACATTGATCGCGGGGAACAACAGCGTGCCGGCCTCTGCCATTTGGTACAGTCGGTGCACACCGGTGGTTGTTTCTTCGCTCACACCTTTGATCTTCGGCGCTATGCGACTCCAACGATCGGCGTCGCGTGAATGAATGTCGCGCAACGTGTCGAGGATGACCCCCCACTCCTCCGGTTCGTTGTCCGGATCAAAACCGGGGATGGAACCTGCCTTTTCGTACTCGTCGCCCTTGTGGATCAGGAGTGTTGCGTCGCCCCCGTCATCCACGAGGAGGTCCGGACCTGACCCGTCAGGCCATAGCAGCGCCCGTTCGGTACAAGACCAATACTCGGGAAGCGTTTCGCCCTTCCAGGCGTACACAGGGATTCCCTTTGGATTCTCGGGCGTCCCATCCGGGCCGACCACGGCAGCCGCCGCAGCGTGATCTTGTGTCGAAAAGATGTTACAGCTGACCCAACGCACGTCCGCACCCAAATCGACAAGCGTCTCAATGAGAACGGCGGTTTGAATCGTCATGTGTAGACTGCCCATGATTTTGGCACCGCCAAGCGGTTTCTGGCCCGCATACCGTTCCCGCAGCGTCATGAGACCAGGCATCTCGTGTTCGGCAAGTCGAATTTCATCTCGACCAAATTCTGCCAAGTTCAGGTCGGCAACTTCCCAGGAATCGTTCGGGCCCACGGAACGGCCAGTATCTGTTTTCGCCATTTCAGCTTCAATCGTTGTTTGCATTTCGTCGCTTATAAGATGGTTTGGGCGAGGTATGAGCCCGCAGTTATGGATTCTGTGGACGGTCGAGTCCGGCAACCGCATGAACGACCAGCAACCAGTCCCCGTACCTGCTGTTATCGAGTGATGATCTAGCGAGCCCCCGTCAGCTCCGTCTGACCGGCGGCCTCGCGAAGTTGCTCTACGCGATTGGCCCGCTCCCAACTGAAAAGATCGACAGTTTGGCCGTGAACCGTAGCCGTTGATGGCTCCTGTCCGAAGTGGCCATAGGCGGCCGTTTTTTGGAAAACCGGTTTGCGTAACGCGAGACTCTCTATGATGCCCGCCGGCGTGAGGTCGAACGTTTCGCGAACGATGCCGTCGATCATGGGATCCGGCATGGTCCCCGTACCGAACGTATCGATCATTATGGAGACCGGCTCGGCGACGCCGATTGCGTACGCGAGCTGTACTTCGCAACGTTCGGCAAGACCCGCCGCCACGACATTTTTGGCCACCCAACGGGTCGCGTACGCGGCAGAGCGATCGACCTTGGAGGGGTCCTTGCCACTGAAAGCGCCACCGCCGTGCCGTGCAAAGCCACCATAGGTGTCCACAATGATTTTGCGTCCGGTGAGGCCAGCATCGCCCATGGGTCCACCGACGACAAAACGACCTGTTGGATTAATCAAACACCTAACCTCATTGGAATCGAGATCGACACCCTCCAAAACACGCCCAATGACCACTTCCCGTATGCCTTCTTCAATGGTTTCGTTGGAAGCGTCCGCGGAGTGTTGCGTGGACACCACAACCGTCTTGATTGCGACCGGGCGGCCGTCAGCGTATTCGACACTCACCTGGCTTTTGCCATCTGGGGCCAGCCAGGGAAGCTCACCGCTCTTACGAGCCTCAGAGAGCCGTTTGGTAAGCCCATGGGCCAGCATGATGGGCATTGGCATGAGCGATGGGGTCTCATTGCATGCGTACCCGAACATCATGCCCTGATCACCCGCGCCACCGGTATCGACACCCTGAGCAATGTCCCGCGATTGTGTATCGATTGAGGTGAGCACCGCGCACGTGTCGCAATCGAAACCGAGCGATGAATCCGTGTAGCCAATGCCGCGGATCGTTTCACGTATGATATCTGGATAGTTAACCTGGGCCGTGGTTGTAATCTCGCCGGCGACGACGGCCATGCCGGTGGTTACGAGTGTTTCACACGCCACACGGGCCATGGGATCGGCGGCGATAATATTATCGAGAATCGCATCGGACACCTGGTCGGAAATCTTGTCGGGATGTCCCTCGGTAACGGACTCCGACGAGAAAATATGTGGGTGGAGATTCATAGGACCCCTGGTGTAGTTAACGGCTGTCGCTCGGGATTCCGAGTGGCAGACGTTCGTAATTTGGAACCTAAAGTACCCTTATGGGTCGGGCAACCACCCGCCGTGCAGGCCCTCGAGGTCGGCGACTTTATGCAGTCCGTCAGTCAGCAGATCTGTAACTTCTTGTGTTGTGGCGGCTTGCAGAGCTTGTTCGGCAATCGACTTGGCAACGCCTACATCAAGCTGCCGCACTAACCAACGGATTTGTGCCAAGCGGGGTGGTGCCACGCTAAAGACCGAGTACCCGAGCCCTAGCAAGAGAAGTGCCGCCAACGGTTCTGACGCCATTTCGCCACAGACACTCACCGAGAGCTTGGCGCGGTTTGCGGCGTCGGCCACATATTTTAATGCTCGGACCACAGCCGGATGATAGGACGAGAATCGGTCGGCCAGTCCGGCGTTACCACGATCCACCGCGAGAATGTACTGTGTTAAATCATTTGTTCCGACGCTGAGAAAATCACTTCCGGCCGCCAGTTCGTTTGCCAACAGGGCTGCGGCGGGTGTCTCGATCATGACACCCACCGGAATACTATCGGCACACGGGATTCCCTCTCGTCGCAGATCTCGTTGCGCGACATCGAGAAGTTTCCGAACAGCCCGAAGTTCCTCGACACCGGTGATCAACGGCAGCATCAGCCGCACGTCACCGTGTATCCGCGCGCGTAGCATTGCGCGCAATTGTACGATGAATATTTCGGGTTGGTCCAGACACACACGGATGGCGCGCCAACCAAGAAACGGATTGGCCTCTCGGGGCGGCCGGAAGGGCACCGGGAACTTGTCGCCGCCCAGATCATAGCTGCGGATGACGACCGAGTCATCGGGAAACCGCTGCGCGATGCGAGTAAAATACGCGACCTGCTCATCTTCCGACGGCAATTCGGCACGCCCGATGATCAGGAACTCCGTGCGCACCAACCCAACGCCCTGTGCCCCTCGTTCCGCAGCGTCGTCGAGTTCCTCCGGTAGATCGACATTGGCTTTGAGTTCGACTGACGTGCCGTCTTTGGTCACCGGGGGTTCGGCGGCGACACTGGCAAGCTCTGCTTCTCGCTCTTCACGCCGTTTCTCTCTTGCAAGAGCTTCGGCAATCTCCTCAGGTGTCGGGTCAATCGTGACCGTACCACGGTCGCCGTCGAGGATTAACTGCGTGCCGGTGGCCACTTGATCCATACCACCTACCAACCCCATCACACATGGAATACCCAGACTGTGTGCGAGGATGGCGGCATGCGAGGTACGGGTGCCCTCGGCACTCACAAACCCGGCCACGTGGGCGTTGTCGAATTCGACGGTGAGACCCGGTGACAACTCCTGGGTCAAGACGATTGCAGGCGGACCTTCATGATGTTCAATGATGTCGGTGATGGAGTTCCCGGTAAGACGTTGCAAGACACGCACGGCGATGCCCAGAATATCCGCACCACGTTGACGCAGAATGGCACTGGGGGACTGGGCCCACCGAGCACGTAGTTCTAACGACTCGAACTCAAACGCCCGTTCAGCGCTGAGTTGGTTTTGTCGGATCAGACGTTCGACGGCGCCACGGAACTCGACATCGTCGAGCATGAGGATCTGCGCGTCGAAGATCTTTGCCTCCTCGACACCGGCCCGTTCCTGTGTTCGATCCCGTAGTTCCGCAAGATGGTTTCGAACGGCGTCGACCGCGGCATGAAGACGTTCGATCTCACCGGGGACATCTTCTTCCTGAATTGGTCGGTCCGGAACGTCCGGCAACTGCCACTGCACGACATACGCGGGTCCGACGACGGTGCCCGGAGAAACTCCGATGCCCTTCAGAACCCGAGTGCCGCTCACTCGTTAAACCCTCGCCCGATGAGTGTCCCAAGCGCGGCGACCGCCGCTTCGGCGTCATCGCCGTCGGCGCGGATCGTCAGCGAACTCCCATGTTCGGCGGCAAGTGTCATGACCCCGAGGATGCTCTTGCCATTGACAGGCATATCGTCTTTGACGACGACGATTTCACAAGCGAACGCACTGGCCACCTTCACAAAAGCGGCGGCGGGACGTGCGTGCATCCCGAGTTCGTTGACGATCTCAAATGCGTGTTCCTCTATAGCCATAACCCACCTATGATCAGGGCGACGCCAATCGCGGCGGTACCGAGTCTTGCCACACCTACCGTCGGCAACACCCATCGGAGGCTTACCACAGTAATGCCCGCGACAACCACTGCAGCTACGCGTGCACCGACGTCGAGGTCGGAGAGTAGTTGCTCAGCTACTACGGGTGTGGCCAGCCCGAGAACAAAGGGTGCGGCAGACTCACCGAATTTGACACTCGACTGGAGTATCCTACCGTGCAACGCTTTACTTACACTGAAGCCGTGACGCAATCCTGCACGCAAACCCCAAAACCGAATGACCACGTGTACGACGTTGAACACGAAGAGGAACGTGATGACCCCGGCAACGGGCGAGACGACAACCGTGGCAAGCAAACCCATAGACGACGCAATCGGGAGCAAACCGACCCATATCAATCGGTCACCCAAAGAACCCAGGGGGCCTTTGATTGCGTCACGAAATTTCTCGACGTCTTCCGGCTCGACGCCTTTCAATTCCGCACGCGCCACCGCACCAATGGCGAAGTTAGCGAAGAAGGGGTGGCTATTGAAGTATTGACAAGCCCGGGACATCGAATCACGGTACGATCGACCGTGCTTGCCACCCGGCAACAATCGTAGCAACGGTTCGATGGTTACACTCCACCCTGTGGCTTGCAACCGATGAAGATTCCACGACGCCTGAATCGTGAATGACCGGAGAAACGCCAGGAGAAACATCATAGCAACAAAACCCACACAACGCCGAGTCCCAGGCCAGCAACGTACCACATTTGTTTCGGCCTCGAAGCACCGGATGCACGCAACCCGCTGGCGAACCCCGTTCC
>JAZDDD010000510.1:0-2640 GCA_036679545.1 Gemmatimonadota bacterium
CGTGTATTCCCGTACGAAATACAGGATGGCGTGATACGATGCCAGGATGTCGAACAGCCGAACCGCACGACCGTCTCCGCTTGTCAGCGTAAAGTCCGGTGCGGAGTCTCCGACGCCGATAAGATCCTTAGCCACTACCGCTCTCCTCCTTTTGTGAGGCGATGGGAAGCTAACAAAACGTGGGCGCGGGTGAAACAGGGAGTTGTATTCCGCGGGGTCGGGACTACACACAGTGTTCGAGTTCGAGTTCGAGTTCGAGTTCGACGTTCGAGTTCGAGTTCGAGTTCGACGTTCGCCGTTCGACGTTCGAAGTTCAGTCAAGACCCTTTTGAGTGGCGCAAAACCTGGTTAAATTGAAATGCTGTGCCAACCTAGTACTTGTGGAGGAAGAATGGCAGCACCGATTACGGTTGACCGTTTGATGAAGGAACTGGACAAACTCAAGGCGTGAATTAAAGTCCGGCGATTACGATCAGCGTCTTTCGCGCGTGATCCAAGAATTGCGCGAGCGTGGCCTTGATGCCGATCGAGAAGATATAACCGCCGCAATCGATGCGGCATTGAAGCGCGGTGTCATAACAGATTCTGTCAAGGATCACTTGATGAAGCGTCTCGGGTTGGCCTGATCCTCGTGCGGGCTGAGTGCTCCGCGTTGCGACAATGCATAACCAAACGTGGGCCGAGGATCATATCCCGGCCCACGTGTTTTTTATTGGTGGTTCACATCCAGTGATCGTTCATCCCACGAATTTGGCGTTTCTGCGTGTTCTGGCTGGTCTTGTGCTCGTTGGTACGGTGGCTTGTAGTACGCCGCCGGCGGTGTGGACCCAAGAAGTCCAATTGGACTCCATCCAAACCGGGAGTTTCGCCGCCCTCACCGAACAGCTGTCGGAGCCGGGTGGGTACTTCGATACCGACAACCTCATCTCAAACGAATCATCGTACTTGCACGTGTTGGGCGAGCTGCGGGAGTTGGGAGTTCAGGGGGGGGCGTATATCGGTGTGGGGCCGGGTCAAAACTTCTCCTACATTTCCCGGGTTCGTCCCGATATCGTGTTCATCGTGGATATCCGTCGTGACAACCTCCTGCAACATCTGCTCTACAAGGCGCTTTTTGCGATTTCCGCACGGCGCATCGACTACGTGGGCGCGTTGGTGGGACGAGACGTAACGGCTGCACCGTTGGAAGCTGCGGATTGGTCGGTTGACGACATCGTGACCTTTGTGGACCGTGCAACCCAACCTCCCGGGTTCGCTCAGCAGTTGATCGACTCCGTTCGCAGCGTCGTTGGCGAATTTGGTGTGCCGCTTTCGAGTGAGGACTTAACGACCATCGAGAGGTTCCATAGATCGTTTATCGAATCCGGTCTGAACCTCAGGTTCAACTCATTTGGTAGGGTCCCGCAGCCGTACTATCCCACGCTGAGGGATCTTTTCCTCGAACGCGATCTATCCGGCGACTTCGGCAACTATCTTGCCCGCGAAGACGACTTTCGTTTTGTCAAAGAGCTACAACGTCGCAACCTCGTCATACCGGTCGTTGGCGACCTTGGGGGTTCCCATGCGCTTCGCGCAATTGGGAGTTGGTTGGATGAAAAAGGAGTGCGCGTCTCGGTGTTTTACACGTCTAACGTGGAGTTCTATCTGTGGGGCGACGGCAGCTTTCCTCGATTTGCGGACAACATCTCCGCATTACCCCTCGCAAAACCGTCCGTCTTCATCAGAAGTTACTTTGGAACGGGGTTCAGGTCTCACCCGCGTGCTGTAGCTGGATATGTGAGTACGCAGCTTACCCAATCCATGGAAAACTTTGTCACGCAGTGGCGTGACGACCGTTATCGAACCTACTTCGATGTGGTGTGGATGCGGTGAGAAAAACGCGTTGCCACGTTTGACGGTGTGTTACTGGGAGCTGGCGCGACGATCTCAGCCGTTCCAGACCGCCATCGCAATGGTCACCACGAACAGGCCCATCAAAAAGAAAAACGCGCTTCGGACAAAGAGCTGCTTCATTACTTTCATGCCTTCCCCCGTACTACCTGATGGTGGCAAGTCTTATACCGTCATTATCGGTATGACGAGGGGGCGATATTAGGTTTGTGTCAGAGTATTGGGGCGGGTGGGTCTAATTAACTCTGTAGCTCGCGTCTTTCGTCCAGACAGCGACGACGCCGCACTTGGCATTGAGCGACGCGTTTTGGAATACCTGCGGAATGGTTGATGCGCCCGTGTAAATTTCTATCCCGGCCACTGCCCGGGGCATGACGACATCGAGCGATGCTGCGGTGACGTGTACACCATCAATGAAGTACTCAACCTCGCATTCGCGGAACGTGCTCAGCCCTGCCGTGCCACGACGACTTGTGATAACACCGCCCGGGCGCACGTTAAAACCGGTCACCGAGCGAAGGACATCAGAAGTCTGTTCAGGGTTCATGCGGTCGATGTCTTCATAGGTGAAAAACGTACCCTTCTGAGTGCGTCTTCGTAGGAGAAAGTTACGCATGATACTGCTGGCGCGAAATTGCTCTCCCTCGACGGTAATGGTTTCCAACCCGATAGCCCCTGTCGGTGTAATTGCCACGGTGCCAAAATCCACTTGCATCGGGCGGGTCACATCGAGTGTGAACGTTTGCGCCC
>JAZDDD010000511.1:0-2394 GCA_036679545.1 Gemmatimonadota bacterium
CCGCCCCGAATCCCGCAGGTCGTCAGGAGGGTCCTCGACTCCATTGAGCACGATGCAATCGTCGGGGATCTCGAGGAAGAATATCTGGACTTTGTGTTGCCCGATCGCGGTGTCACACGTGCGAGGTTGTGGTTCTGGTCTCACCTCATGAAGTCTGTCGCTGCAGGTGCCTTGCATGGGGCCAAGTACCGATCGAAGAAAGTATCCCGCGCGGTGCTGTCCACGCCTACCGGGCCGTTTGGGCGGTCAAAATCTTTGGGAGAGAAGATGAATTCGTTGTTCAAAGATCTAAAGTTTGGATTGCGTATGGTACGCAAGGCCCCAGGCATGTCGGCGATTGCCATTCTCGCCATTGCCTTGGGTGTCGGCATTACAACTCACACCTTTAGCATCGTCTACGGCTCGGCCATACGTGGGTTACCGTACGAAGGCGCGGACCGCCTGATGAATCTCGTGCGAAACAACATTGCGGAAGACATTCAAAGCATGGGTGTACCAATCCACGACTACATGGATTGGCGCGACCAGCAAACCTCGTTTGACGGATTGGCGGCGTTCTACCAGGGGACTGTGAATGTTGCAGACAATGATGGACAGCCAGAACGATTTTCCGGCGGATTCATTTCGTGGAACACGTTTCGGCAAGTAGGCGTCGAACCCTTGATTGGTCGTAACTTCCGCGAGGGGGAAGATCAACCGGGTGTTCCGTTGACGATCATGTTAGGCTACAACGTTTGGCAAACTCGTTACGGCGGTGATGCCAACATCCTGGGTAAGACCGTACGTACCAACGGTCGGACGGCGACGATCGTGGGCGTTATGCCGGAGAAGTTCCGGTTTCCCTTTGACGAAGATCTGTGGATGCCACTGGGGATCGACGCGGCGCAGCTCGAACGGGGTGACGGTTTTTTCCTCCAGGTCATCGGTCGATTGCGTGAAAATGTAGCGATCGAAGAAGCGCAAACGCAGATGGCCGGCATTGCGGAACGATTGGCCGTGGCGTTTCCAGAGGTCAACGAAGGCGTGTCTGCGATTGTGCAACCCTACGTCGATGCATACATGCCACCGCAGATCACGCAAATTCTCTATGTAATGTTGGTCGCCGTTTTTGGTGTGTTGCTCATCGCATGTGCCAACGTAGCAAATCTCTTTCTTGCGCGGGCGGCCGGTCGCACGAAAGAAATCGCGGTCCGGACCGCGTTGGGCGCAAAGAGAAGCAGGTTGATGAGTCAACTGTTGGTAGAGTCAACGGTACTCGCGGTCATCGGTGGACTGCTCGGCATCGTGCTGGCTTACGGTGGCATCACCGTTTTCAATGCGTGGATTGTTGACATTCAGAAACCATATTGGATCGATTTGAGCCTGGACACGACTGTCTTAACGTTTGCGTTAGTTGTGACGGTCGTATCTGGTCTCGTATCGGGAACCTTCCCGGCGGTGAAGGCGTCTGGGGCTGATGTTAACGAGATTCTCAAAGATGAAAACCGTGGCTCGTCCGGTTTTCGCATGGGGCGGTTCAGTGCCGGTTTGGTGATCGCCGAGATCGCTGTCTCCTGCGGGTTGTTGGTTGGAGCCGGTTTGATGATCAAGAGCGTCACCGCACTCAAGACGTTTGATCTGGGATTCGAGACGGAGCAAGTCTTCACGGCACGGGTGGGTCTATTCGATGTGGACTACCCGACGTTCGAAGACCGTATGCTGTTCCACGATGCATTAATGCCAAGGCTGGAAGCACTGCCGGCGGTGCAAGCCGTAGCCTTGACCACCAGCTTGCCGGGCACCGGTGCCGGTAGGTGGCGGTTCTCCCTCGAAGGGGAAACGTATGCCGAAAACCGCGATCGACCGCAAACATTCAGAAGTACCGTCACACCAAACTACTTTTCGGTATTCGATGTCAATTTCGTAGAGGGAGACGATTTTACGGTTGCGCACCGTGCTGATGGTTTGCCTGTCGTGATTGTAAATCAAAGTTTCGTCCGGCGTTTCTTCCCGGGAGAATCAGCACTCGGTAAGCGTATCATGTTCGGTGCATCAAATTCCCCCAACGCCGAATGGCGGACGATCATCGGTGTCGTGCGGGACATGTGGATCGGGGGCGGCGTCGGGGGTATCGGTGTTTCAGACGCCACCGTCGAGCATAACGTCAGGCGTGAGGCAGGTTGTCACTAGCCTGGATGCGACCCTGCCCATCTACAACGTTCTCCCCATGAATGCCGTCATCGAGCAAGGCACCTGGTCCTTCGGGGTATTTGGTTCCCTGTTCACAATTTTTGGCGTCATTGCACTCTTCCTTGCCGCCGTTGGGCTATATGGAGTGATGGCGTTCTCTGTGAGCAGTCGTACCACGGAGATGGGCATCCGAATCGCATTGGGCGCGGTGGGTGCCGACGTCAT
>JAZDDD010000512.1:0-2090 GCA_036679545.1 Gemmatimonadota bacterium
CGTCACAGGCGCACCGGGCACGACAACAAGCGGCGTATCACCAGTTCGGAGCGCTTGGTCTGCCTCGTCAGCTGAGGCACTACGAGGGTTTAACCGACCCGAGCGTTCCAACGCGGCCACAAGCTCCGCTGCCCCCTGCCCTTCCTGGACGACAACGGGAATGGGTGCTGGGCCCCGGTCTTTGAAAGCAACTCCCAACGCAAGCGCGAGGATGATGGGAAACGCAAATACCCAAAACATCGCTTCCGGCTCGCGAAGAAACTCGCGGACTCTCCATTTTGTGAGTTCCAATAAAGCCTGGAGGTTAAGCATCGCGCAGATGCCTTCCCGTCAGCGAAATAAACACGTCTTCCAGTGTTGCGTGGTGTGTTGTTAGCTCGGTGAGATCCGCGTCGCGCTCCGCGACAAGTGCCATAAGCGCGGGCACAGCCTCATGCACCCGCCGCACACGGAGACGTGTCACGCCGTTTTCCTGGTGAACGGTTTTTACACCCGGGAGTTGGCCAAGCGCTTCGTGATCGATCGAGCCGTCAATTGCAAACTCGACGATATGCTCGGCATCGAGCTGCGCGATCAACTCCGCTGGTGAGCCGAGCGCAATCAAACGTCCGTGGTCGATGACGCCAACACGATCGCACAGCCGTTGCGCTTCCTCCATGTAATGTGTGGTGAGGATAACCGTACGACCCCGCTGTTTGAAATCGTTAATGACACCCCACAACTGGCGTCGCGCCTGCGGATCCAAACCGGTGGTCGGTTCGTCCAAAAAAAGAACATCCGGATCACACACCAGCGCGGTCCCCACCGCAAGCCGCTGACGTTGTCCGCCGGAAAGTGCCTTCGTACGGGCGTCTCGCTTTTCACCCAACTGCACCAGGTCGAGCACGGCTTCGACATCCGAACCATGTTTGTAAAAACTGCGAAACATTTGGAGAACTTCGAGCACGGTGAGCTTTTCCGGCAGCAACGTTTCCTGCAGTTGCGTACCCATTCGCTGTCGGATCTCACGCGCATCACGCCGCCACTGGAGTCCTAGCACCGACACGGCTCCGGAATCGGGCGCCAGGATGCCTTGCATGATCTCCACGGTCGTCGTCTTCCCGGCACCATTGGGACCCAAGAGCGCAAAGCACTCACCCTCTTCGATGAGGAGGTCGAGACCATCGACGGCGACAACGTCACCGTACCGCTTGACGAGCCCCTCACATTGCACAGCCGCTTTTGTCATGGTTGGAATCAAGGGGCAACTGGATGCCGGTGCAAGCGCTTTACGTGGCCTAGGTGAACTACGTGGCGGGTTTGGCTTTCGACTCAGATATGACGACGGCGGCGTCGGCATCCTCGGCCTTTACACCGAAGGTAAGGAAACTCACAAACACGACGACCATCGACGCGATGAAAAAAGGAGTTGTAATACCAAGCGTCTGATAAACTGCGGTCGCCCAAAGTGGCGCCGCAACCCGCGCAACACCACCGAATTGTTGTTGGACTCCCAACATTTGGCCGAGTTCACCTTTGGGGGTCCGATGCGAGACCAAAGCCGACACCGATGGGAACAGCAGCGCTGTACCTATCGGCACAAACACCATCGCCAGGCCGGCAAGAACGAGGCTGTCAGGGATAGGGATCGCGAAAAGGCCGATAGCCAAAGCGAACGCGCCCATTCTCATCACCCGGGTTTCGCCAAACCTATCTACCATCCGCCCCAATATGACCGCGCGCATGATAATGGACATCAACCCGACAAAGAAGAAAAACGCGCCGATCGTGCGTTCCGTTACACCGAACGCATCGCCGAGATATAGGGGCAACACAGCCGTCATGGACATGAAACCCAGCATACCTACGGCGTAGATCCAAACCAGACGTGCCAGCTCTCCCCTCGGGTTACGCAAAAACTCCATCCGTGTTTCGCGGATCGAACGGGTGGACGTTGGTGCCTTGTGGTCAGAAGAGTGTTTTTCAGACCTCGACTCCGGCAACCACCGGAGGGCGAACGCGACGTTGATCGCACAAAGACTTGCCGCAACGAGACCGGGTGCGGCCACACCGAGATTGAACACGAGCGACCCGATGACCGGTCCAAACAT
>JAZDDD010000513.1:0-2112 GCA_036679545.1 Gemmatimonadota bacterium
GCCCTATCACCATTTTCAAGATCGAACAGCGCTTATCGCCGCCGTTGCTGAGGAGGGCTTCCGTGCTCTCGCGGAAAGCGTGTCGGTGGTCGAACGGTCGATCAACGACCCGCTCGAACGCCTACACGAAGTGGGCGTGGCCTACGTCGTCTTTGCCGTGACCAATCCGGAGCAATTCCGCCTGATGTTCAGCCGTGAGATTGCCGACACAACACCCTACCCGGAGTTAAACTCGGCGGCGGCGGTGGCACGCGGCACGTTGGAGCGTGCGGTCGAATCGTGTCGTTCCACGGGTGTCGGTCCATCGTCAACGGAGATCGGAGTGGCAGCCGCGTGGGCCCTTGTCCATGGCCTCGCGACACTGATCATTGATGAGCAACTTGGTCCAGACGTGAATTCGCCGGAGCGCGCGGCAGCGATCAGCCGAGAGGCGATTCACTCGCTTTGGCGACGCCAATCTCCTCCACGGCATTCTTCCCGGAAGACGCCCAAGATCGACGTTTGACCCAATGTGGGACGTCCTCGCACAGACGGCAGCGCAACGAGTGCCAGTGACGCATACGGTTGCTTCGGAGACCTCGCCATGAAAAAACCCCTTCCACCAGTATTCTTCTTGCTCGCCGTTGTCAGCATGGTGGCGTTGCATTTCCTTGCGCCGATCGAAAGGTATTGGAGTTTTCCCGCAGCCCTCGTTGGAGTAGTCCCACTCGTTATCGGCACGGCGTTGAATGTAGCGTCCGATCAGTTGTTCATACGTCATCGGACAACGATCAAACCGTTTGAGAAGTCGACGGTTCTCGTGACAACGTTCCCGTTTTCAATCACTCGCAATCCGATGTACGTCGGCATTACGTTAATGCTCCTCGGTATCGCCTTACTCTTGGGAACGTTGTCTCCCCTGGTGCCAGCGGTCATCTTTCCCATAATCATGGACCGGCAGTTTATCGGGGCGGAAGAGCGTATGTTAGCTATTGAATTTGGCGATGAATGGGAACGGTACCGAGAGCGCGTCCGACGCTGGTTGTGAAGATGTGATCTCTAGACCAACACTTTACTCTTTGGCCGGACTAAAGAACGCAGCGCTACGATTGACGGTTCAATACTGAGGTTAACTGAACTCGGTAGACGTGGGACGGCCCATCTCGGTGACTCGTAAAGTAGAGGTACGCTCCATCGGCTGACACGGTAGGACCGTATTCGTACTCCGCCGAGTTGATCTCCGGGCCGAGGTTTTGGGGGATCGACCACGCGGTGCCGTCAAAGCGCGAAAGGTAGAGGTCATCACCGCCGTACCCCTCGGGGTGGTCCGTAATCACGAGAATCATCCACGATTCATCGGGACTCACGTACAGGTCGGGCTGACTCAGCTCGTCGTTGATGTTTTCGGGTAAGTGAGCAATCGATCCGTCGCTGGCCACGCGATAGATGTCCGAGCGGCCGCTGCCGCCGTCGCGGTTGGACGCCACCCAGATCGCGTTGTTGGTGACGCTTGCGTGAATGTCAGCGCCATCGGAGTTGACGGCGGACTCCACCAGCTCTGGCGTACCCCATCGTCCATCCAAACGAGCAACTCTCCAAATGTTCATGTCGGCAGCGTCGTCGCCTGCCAGGCGTGGACGATTCGAGGTGAAGTAGAGGGCGGGGGCCGATCCGTCGGGTGAGAAACGGGGTGCGCGATCGCCCCAATCTCCGGAAAAGGGAGCGACCCGGGGATCGGACCATCCCGACTCGGTTTGTTCAGCGAACATGATCGTTTGTGCGCTGAAGGAGTTTTCGTACACGGAGAACCAGAGGGACCCGTCTGTTGGGTCTTGTGCGGGAAAGGTCTGGTTGCGGTCGGTGGAGATTGTGCCTTCTCCAACCAGCTCAATCATGGGAGTGTCGTCGATGGTCTGTTCAACTGAATCGGCCGATTCGGACGACGTGCATCCCACGAGCATCACCGCGATTGTAAGCACCAAGGTCGCGTGTTTCGGCATTTTCCCCCCGGTCATGCACGAGTGTTCAATAAGGTCCGTTAAGGAAACCTACCCGGCTTGCGAGCTTTCGTTTCGGGATGCCGGCATTCGCCACGGGACTAACCACGCACCGCAACGGCATCGCAACTCTCCC
>JAZDDD010000514.1:0-2646 GCA_036679545.1 Gemmatimonadota bacterium
CCCCCGCAATGCGTTCGGGATATTGGGCCATGTAGGTCATGGCAGAACGGGTTCCGTACGATCCTCCCGAAACAATGATGATCGAATAGCCGAGCCATTCGCGTACCGCATCGACATCCTCGATGAAGTCACCGGTTGTGTATTGATTGGGATCGCTTCCGGCCTCGAGCGTCGTATGACACCGAGCGATCGCATCCATCGGATACAACTGACCGAACGCCCGGTTGGCGTGGGATGAGAGATCGAGATCGCAGCTGAAGCCGTTGGATCTGCCGGTGCCTCGTTGATCAATGAGCACCAGGTCGTGAGTCGCTGCTTGGGCGCGGAACATGTTGGGATTCGCTCCACTTGCGGTGGGCGCCCCGGGGCCACCGGAAAACTGGAAGATCGGGGGGTGAGAGGTCGCGCCACCGGCTCGTCGCACCTTGACTTCGATGTCTATCATGCGGCCGACACCGCTCTGTCGGTTTTCCGGGACCGATAGCGAACCGCACTCCCACCGTTCGTCGAATGGTGCCGGGCATGCGGCAAGCGTCTGCGCAGCCGCAGCGATCCCCACGTGGAGGAAGGCGAGAGGAATGGCGACGAGGGAGATTCGATGCACGCGAGTCCTTGGGTTCACGATGGTGTGCCTCCTCTTCTCTCCAAGTCGAATCCGAACGCCCGACCGGTTGTGCCGAATCGCACGAAAGGCCGGATGAGTCAGGTGGACAACACTGAACATGATGTTACACGCCTCCAGTAATATGCTCTATCGCCCCGGCGAAGGCATCGACCTCGGCCAACGTGGTGAACACGTTCGGTGTGACACGGATTCCCTCCCACTCGTTGGGAACGAACCGTGGGCGTACGTGAATCCGGTGATCGGCCAGCAGACGATCCGTGAGTGCCCGAGCCCCGATCCCGTCGAGGCTCATGGTCCCGAGGGCGCATGACTGCGCCGGGTCCGTGGGCGTGAGGAGCCGCACACCCTGCAATTCTGACACGCGTTCCATCCAACGGTTCCGTAAGAAACGTAATCGTGCCGCCTTGCGCTCGGCGCCGATACTCTCGTGAAACGTGATCGCCTCGGTGATCGCGTTCCGATTTGCCACGGGATGGGTGCCGATTTGTTCGAACTTGCGAATATTGTCTTTGAGAGTGTCCGGCGCCGCGGTGAGTGGCCATATGTTTGGGATTTTTTCACGCCGCATGTATAGAAATCCTGTGCCAACCGGGGCGGTAAGCCACTTGTGCAGGCTGGTGCCGTAGTAGTCGCAATCCAAGTCGTCCCGCACGAATGGAAAGTGTGCAAAGGCATGCGCCCCGTCCACGATGGTCTCGATGCCACGCGCTCGCGCCATGCGGCAAATTCGTTGCACGGGAAAGATCTGGCCGGTCGTGTACGTGATGTGGCACAGATGAATGACGCGCGTGCGTGGCGTGATCGCACGTTCGAACCGTTCGTAGAGGTCGTCCATACTCGGAGGTGGAACGGGAAACGGAAACATCTTGAGCACGATGCCGTCTCGAGCTTCGCGTTGTCGCCAGGTGGTGAGCATGCTCGGATAGTCTTGCGTCGTCGTCAGCACCTCATCACCCGGCTGTAGATCGAGCCCTAATTGCACGATCTCCAGTGCCTCGGTTGTGTTCCGGGTGATCGCCAACTCTTCCGGATCGCATCCAAACACGCGCGCCAACTGTTCGCGAACGTGCTCCCGTTGTGGCATGAGAAGTTCATCGACCCATAAGGACGGACTCATGTTCCGGATCGTGAGGTATTGTTGCATCGCTTCCTGCACGACACGTGGTGCGGGGCTCACGCTCCCGCTATTGAGGAAGATCTGATTGCGGTCGATCGTGAATGCGTGGCGGACGTGGAACCAAAAATCCTCGTCCTGCGCCACCTGTACGGGCGATCGCCCGTGCACCTGCCGATTGGCACGCAGAATCTGGTCTCGCCCATCCGGTCGCAGCGTCACGGCCGCGGCACCCAGGCTTGTTACGAAATCACGTCGTTTCATGTGTCCGTCCTCCTGAGAACGCAACATGTAGCGGAACCGTCAGGTGCGCTCGCAGATCTGGTGTGTATGGGGGGGGCCAAGATACGACGCTCGGTGGGGTCCTGCCAGACACGGGGTGCCAGACCAATAGCCCCTCGCCTTTTCGGGCGATACCATTTCCACGGTGCCACCATGTTGTAACTAGATTCCGTGGAATCTGGATGCTAAGCAAACTCCTCTCGACGATCCGCCGTCTCCACGACGACCTGCGACAAACCGAACAGATTTACATGGTCATCGTGGCCGTGGCGATCGGATTGCTGGGCGGTCTTTGTGCGGTCGGGTTTCGCGAGTTCATCCAACTCGTCAATCAGATGGCGTGGAGGATGGGGCCATACACCCTCGACTACATCGCAGGGTTGCCGTTCTGGTGGAAGATTCTCGCACCGGCAGCCGGAGGCCTCGTCGTCGGCCTCATTGTGCACACATTTGCGCGCGAAGCCAAGGGACACGGGGTGCCGGAGGTCATGGAGGCCGTCGCACTGCGCGGCGGACGAATCCGCCCGCGGGTAGTCCTCGCCAAACTCGTCGCCTCGGGTATCTCGATCGGGTCGGGTGGCTCCGTGGGCCGCGAGGGACCCATCGTGCAGATTGGCTCGGCCCT
>JAZDDD010000515.1:0-8281 GCA_036679545.1 Gemmatimonadota bacterium
TGCCGCGTTGAGCGCCGTCAATTTTGCCGCATACGCAAAGTCGACAGACTCCAAAACATCCCCATAGTGAATCCCATTCTCGTCGCGAATAGTTTGATGTTGGCGGTTATAGTTTTCGTTCGTTTCCATGATGCGAACACCTGGAAATCCGACGTCAGCAAATGGCCTATGATGGCCGCCACGTCCAAAGCGGTCCAGCCGATAGATCATCATGACATCGAGGTTGGGCAGATACACATCGGCGATACGATCGACGTACCGGGCTAGCTGTCGAGAACTGCCATCGACCTCACCACCGCCACGTCGCATGAGTGCCCACTGTATCTCGGTCAAACTACGAATGCGGTCCAACCCCGAGTCCAGGTCTGCGGTGTTGCCCTGCGTGGCCGCGACACGAATACGCTCAATGGTTTCATCGACCAGTGCGCGGACCTGTGGGCTCATAGGTGTCGGGTCAGAAAAAACACGCGCCGTGAGGTTTTCCGTTACACCGCTTATCCCCTGCGTGTTGCCAATCATGTCGTTGTTGAGCACGCCGACAATGTTCCAACCCTGTTCCCGTGCATGACGTGCCACCGTGCGTCCACCGAACAGTCCCTGTTCCTCGCCCGAAAGACCCATGTACACGATGGAACCGTTGAACTGGTATTGGGACAGCACACGAGCCGCCTCCAATGTCCCGGCCATACCGCTGGCATTGTCGTTTGCACCGGGAACCGAGTCGCCCGGTTCCCATCCCGCCCCGCGGCTGATGATAGCGTCGATGTCGCCACTCATCATGATCATCCGATTCGGATCGGTGCGGCCACGTTGGATGGCGATGACATTGACGACGTTCATGGAGTCGGGAATACTCCGTGCCGGAGGATAAACCTCCTGGATGTAGAAAACCTCCAGACATCCACCACACGATGCAGAAATGGCTTCGAATTCGGACTTGATCCAACGACGCGCAGCCCCGATTCCTCGGGTCTCGGATAACGTGTCGGAGTTCGTGTGTCGCGAGCCGAATCCCACGAGACGGGTGATATTCAGCTTGACGTTTTCGGCCGATACCGCGGCGACAATGTCGTGGACACGGGGATTCTCGAAAGTCGGTGGCGGTAACTGCTGGGCAGTTGCGGTGGTGGATGCAAGCAAGAGCACGGCGCAGCCAACCAACGAAGTACGTTCTTTCACGGGGCCCCCAGTCAGATGAGTCGAATATCTCATTGATACGGTTCGGTTCGCGGGTAGCGTACGTGCCACTCCAGATTGACGCAAGCGTCCCTGGCAATATGTTCATGCAACCCGAATCCAGGCACCAGGAGGCATGAATGCGGTTAGCAGAGATTTTAGGACTGGCCTCCGCTGTACTCTTGGCGGCTTGTCAGCCTTCACTAGAACTGACAACGCAGCAACGAAACATCGAAACGAGCATCGTAGAGGATCGCATCGATGAATGGGCGCAGGCCATCAACAACCGCGAACTGGAAACCGTCTCTGGCATGTACGAAGAATCGGACGGTGTTGTGGTAACATGGCCCGACGGCACCCGCGCCACAGGCGCTGACGGAGCGACAAAGGCTCTTACCGACTACTACAACAGCATCCAGTTCCTCAGCTTAGGACCCCAGAACGTCTCGGTTGATGTTTTGAACGCACAGGTGGCCGTCGCGACGTTTAGGTTTTCGATGGACGTCGTTCACAACGACACCCGCCGCGATCCGTTTGCGGGCCAGGCTACGCTGGTTTGGCAGCATGACCGTGAAGCGGACGAATGGCGAATTCGTGTCCAGCAATTGGCTAGAAATCCGTTCTAAGTCGCAGAGGTGAACGGCCCCAGATTGGTTGCCGGGTACATTTAGGACCGGCAACCACGGGGGTTCTAAGTCATTAGCAGTTGGTCGCTTGAGCGCAGATCCCGAAGGCACACAAGTGCTTGTGCAAAGCGAAGTTGGACGTTATCCTGTGCTGACCACCACCGGAGGCCCGCGCTGTCGGACCCCTTCCTTAGCTCGGACGAATGTGCTGAACAAGCTCATCAGCTCTACGTCGCCGGGCGTTATGACGAAGCTCTCGAACTCCTCCGCAACGCCCTAGAGTTATACCCGCTCTCGGCGGAGCTGCACGTTGGTGTCGGTTATGCGAGACTGGCGCGAGAGGAGTTTGCCTGGGCACGGATCGCTTTCGAAGAAGCTCTGACGCTCGAGCCTAACCAAGAAGACGCCCTTGCGGGCATTGGCGAGACGCTGATCAAACTCGGTCAGCCGGATCGTGGTGTTAACTGCTTTGATCGAATCCTGGCTTTAGGGTACGCCGAAGATCACGATCTGATGTTGCAGGTCGGGCGGACGTTGTTCCGCGAAGGCATGTTTGAACGGGCGAGGTCGTTTTTTGAAATCGCCGTCGAGCATCATACGGATTCCGCCGAAGCGTCGGCTTGTTTGGGATATGCCGTGCATCGTCTTGGAGACGAGACGGCAGCGATTGGTTGGCTCACACGGGCACTGGAGATGGACCCCAGCGACTCGGAAGCCAACATTTATCTCGGCAACCTCCGTTACGATCGCGGCGACTATGACGACGCGTTGACGCATTTTGGACGGACCCTGCCAGACGATCACCTTGAAGAACTTGCTATCTGGCGATACGTCGAACTCAAGAAAACCGTGCTCGGTATAGACCCGACGGATGTTTCCCTATACCCCTGGTTAAGTCGATTCAAAGAACTTACCGAGGCGCTGGGGCCGGAAGATCGATTGTTGGCGGAGATCGAATCTCGCTTGCCGGATGGTACCATTCGTGACCCACGCCAACTCGACTTTTTCGCCACACTGCTCACTGAACTGCAAGGTATGAAGCGGCGGAACGCGGACACACATGATGTGACCGTCCCCGACGGTACGAGTTATGTCGGTACCTGGGATGACATCGTGCTTCAGATGAAGCAAGATGATTCGGACTGGGCCGGTGGCGCCATCGCCGACTACATGGAAGCCATTGCGACGAAGAACTCTCACGACCAGGGCGTGCATATACCGGTCACGGACGCGGAAAGCTTCATTCGTGGAATTGCAGCGGTCGGTCTTGTGACGATAAAGCGCTGAGCGCCCGGCGCGCTTTCAATCGCCCCTCGCTTTCACTGTCATCACAGATAGATGTGGACTGACCGCGTCGTTCGTACGGTTCTCTCCAACGGCCTGACGATCATTGTCGAACGTCACGCCGCGGCTCCGGTAACGGCCGTGGTAACGCACGTTCGTGCGGGCTACTTCGACGAACCTGACGAATGGGTGGGGATATCACACGTCCTCGAACACATGTTTTTCAAACGAGCGGAACTGGCGGACGAAATTCAGCGTCTGGGCGGATATCTCAACGCCGGTACCATCTACGAGAAAACGATTTACTACGCAGTACTCCCCAGCGAATCCGGGAGCTTGTCCGCGGCATTGAAACTACAGGCTGATGCGCTTACCAAGTTGACGGTCGATAGTGGCGAGTTGACGAGGGAATTAGAAGTCATCACCCAAGAGGCTAAGAGAAAAAGGGACTCACCCGCGGCTGTTGCCGGAGAAACCCTATACTCCAATTTGTTCGCGCAACACCGGATCAGACGATGGCGCATTGGGACGGAAGATGGTTTGCGTCGTTTTACGCGCGATGACGTCGTCGACTACTACCAAACACGTTACACTCCTGACCGTACCATCGTGGCCATCGTTGGTGACCTTGATCCCGACGAGGTCCTGGCCGCTGCACAGTCCGAGTTCGGATCGTGGGACCGGGAACCATCCACGTTTTTGGGGTCACCAGCTGAAATTAATCCGCCCCCGCCTTCCTTCGAGCTGCTGCGCGGGGATGTAAGTCGTGCGATCGGTGTGTTGGGTTGGCGGACAAGGGGTGGTTTACATCCGGATGTCGCAGCATTGGATGTCGCGTCTGCGGTGTTAGGTACTGGCCGAGCGTCATGGCTGGGACGAGCGGTGCGGCAGCAAGGATTGGCGTCGGGCGCCAGTGCCAGTCACTACTCACCCGAAGACATCGGGGTGTTCACCTTATTTTTGGAGGGGCGCGCTGACCGTCTTGATGACGCAATCGAGCGTGCTGTCCAACTCGTACATGGGATGGCCGATTCGGGAATACATCACGACGATCTCGCCTGCGCAAAGGCGTTGATGGGTTCGGGCTGGTCTCGCAAGATGGAGACTGCCGACGGCCGAGCCATGATGTTTTGTGAGTTCGAAGCACTTGGCGGTTATCAGAAACTCGACAGTTGGTTCGATGCACTGAACGCCGTAACTGCCGATGACGCAACCGCCGCCGTTCGCCAGTATCTGAGCGCAGATAGCGTATCCGGAGTCGTCTATACGGACGCTGGCTCTAGCAGTCGGTACGTCACTGCGGACTGGCCAGTGCCTGTCACACCCCGACCACCCAAAGATGCGTTCATACCGTCTGGTTTTAAAACCTACCGGGCAACCCCCACATCCACGGGCCGGGCGTTTCCGGACGAGACGAGGTTAATGGAGTTCCCCGGCGCGGACGTGCTTGTGCGGTCGAAACGTGGCTCCGGTTTGGCGTATGTCGGCATGTACGCCGACAGTCTGCGAGCGGACGAACCCGTTGGCCAAGCGGGTATTACGTCACTCATGTTGCGTACGAGTGTTCGGGGCGCAGGTCAGTGGAACGCGGACAACCTCGCTCGCCTTGCGGAGAGTCTCGGTGGTTCGGTGGTGCCCACCATCCACGCAGGTTGGGCGGGTTGGGGTATCACCACGGAGCAATCTTCGCTCGGGTCCGCGGCCACGTTGCTCGTCGAGATTGCCCGGTCGGCGACGCTCGATGAGGCGATGGTCGAGATAGAAGGATCCTTGCTAGCCAGCGACGCCGCTCGCGCGCTCGACGACATGGCCCACTATCCGATTCGTCGTGTGATCCAAGACGCGTTGCCTGGTTCGTGGTACGGTGTTCCCGTCTTAGGCGAACCGGATGTTGTGAATCGCATTGGACGCGATGCGGTGCTCGAGTGGGCGCAAGAACTTCGCCGACGTCGCTTGACGGTTGTTGTGGTAGGGGACGCGAGTGTCGAAGAACTGATTTCCCAAGCGATGGTCTTTGAGACGTGGCCGGCTGCTGAGCGGCTTTTACCGACGACACGTGTTTTTGAATGGAAATCGACGCGAGGTGCCGAACCACGCGACAAAGAACAGACCGCAATGGCGATGGCGTTTCCCGCCGCGCCGTACGGTTCGCCCGATCATCGACCCACGGTTGTTGCCGCTTCTATGTTGGGTGGTCTGGCGGGTCGTTTGTTTCACGATCTGCGCGAGCAACGCGCTCTTGCGTACACGGTATCCGCGAGTGCTTGGTTCCGTCCGAGGGCGGGGGCGCTACTCACCTATGTTGCCATGTCACCAGGCCGGGAGGACGAGGCGCGGCAACAAATGTTGGAGACATTGGAAACATTTGGGCGTGGTGGCTTCACTGATGACGAAATTGAACGGGGTCGTAATTACGTGGCCGGGCAGTTGCAGCTCCGCTACCAGAGCGCTCATGCGGTCGCGGGGGACATCCTATCGGCATGGCTGAACAACGATCTCGAAGATCTCAGCGGGCGTCCGCACCTGTATAGAAACATTCCCCGCGCCGACATCGAAGCGGCAATGCTGCGAATCGTCGTACCGGATGCCCGAGCGGAGTATGTGGTGCGTGGTGGCGGTCCCTCGGTCGTAGAAGCGGGTGGGCGATGAACTGTTGTCTCCGTGAGACCAACGTTAAAACATCGACATCGCGAGAAACGACTGGAGATTATTATTTGCGGTTCGCAACCGTGAACAGAGCAAGCGCACGGCGGACCATTGGACCTTGTATGCCAAGTCTCGATTGAAATCGAGCAGCATCTCAAAATCAGGGCGGCTGATGGTGAGGAGCACGGTGTCTTTGTTGGCGAATGCGTCTGTTGAACGTTGCGACCGGTCGAAGCACGCCATTTCGCCAAAACAGGCTCCACGCGCGAGCACCGTAAGAGCCTCCTCGCCGGAGCCGGGCACGTTGCGAGATATGCGGACTTCGCCTTCGGCTATGATAAAAAGCCGGTTGCCGGGGTCGTTCTCGCCGAAAATCTTCTGTGCGGACTTAAATCGTTGCTCCGTGCAGATCTCAGAGACCGTTTGTAGCTCGGCATCGTCCAGGTCGGCAAAAAGCTGTGCTTGCTTGAGTAGTGATAGATCCATGTCTCGCCCATCCGTTGACCTTCGGGTCGAAGCTAAGTTCGGGATATGGGACCGGCAAGCGACGCCCGACTGTCACGGCTCCCTGGAGACCCATTACGTTGGTGAACGGCCAAAAATGGATTGGAATGAAACTCTGTCATTATAGCGCACCGGTGATCCTTGCGAGCGCGGCTGTGATTCTTCTGACCGTCACCATGGCGGTTTCGGCACAGGAGTTTTTGCCACCCGAGGCGCAAGAGGAACGCGGAAAGTTTTGGATCGGCATCGACGGTTTTTCGACGAGGATTGGTCTCGAGCTGAGTGGCGATCGTCAGGGCGTACTCGGTGCCACCGTCGATTTGGGTTACCTCGGCTCCGAACGGCTTCGGCTGCGACCTTTCGGTGAGATAGGCTTCGGGAACGAAAATGACAGTTACCTGTTCGGCACCGACCTCATCTTGCGGCTCACCAGTGAACGAGAGATTGCGATTCCTTACTTCGGGCTCGGGGTTGGCGTGTTTGGCAGCGAGTCGTGCGGCACTTTGGAAAACTGCCCGGAAATCTGGCCCATCCTGACGCTGGGTTTCGACGTCAGGGTACAGAGTCGTATCAACTGGCTCATCGAGTACCGGTCGGAAGACTCATTTGGTCGACACCGTATCTTCATCGGGCTCGCCACCAGAACGGGAGGTTGAATGGACTCGTTACGTAGCGCTCACGTCGAATGGACGGGGAGTGGGCTGCAATTCCGCGGACGGGGAACCAACCCTGACACTCCGATTATCGAGCTTGATGGCGACGCCGTTTCGGGCCCATCGCCAATGCAGGTTCTTCTCCTTGCGGCCGCCACGTGTGCCGGAATCGACGTTGTCCTGATCCTCGAGAAGATGCGAGTCAAAATTAATGGGTTCAGCATCGACGCAACCGGGGAGCGTGTAGAAGACCCCCCCAAACGATTCAGGGCACTGAAGTTGGTTTTCAAGCTTGCGGGAGACGGGCTGGACCGTGCCAAAGCGGAGCGGGCTGTTCAGCTCTCGGTGGAAAAATATTGTTCAGTAATCCATACGCTTGCCCCGGATGTTCAGCTGGATTACGAGATTGAGTTGGCGTGATTGGCCTGGAGTGTTGCTCCTCGTTGTGACGGGGACGGGGGTGGAAGCCAGGGCTCAGAATCCCACTACTTTCTGGCAGGTCCACGCCCTCGGCACGAGCGCCAGTTCTCGGTTCGTGGGGGCCGGTATCGGGTTTGGACGGCGCGTTGGAGGACGTCTCACGTATCAGTTCTCACTGACGCCCGGTGTGACGCGGCGCGTGTTGGCGGTCCGTTCGGAGGGGTTACTGGCCTTTAGTCTCGACCCGGCGCGCCGAGGTGGAATTGCACCCTATGGCGGCGGCGGGATGGCGGTCTTGGTAGCCAAGGGGGCCACGGACGCGTTTTTGGTCTTGGTAGTAGGGTTAGAGTCAGCCCCACGAGGGAGATCCGGTTGGTTTGCGGAGTTGGGCTTTGGGGGTGGGGTCCGCGGATCCGTCGGTTGGCGCCTGGGCGCCTAACCCGGATCTGGCGAAGGCCCATTGTCCGGAGGCCACCGGTGGTGGACTAACTCAAACGGTTGATGCGGCTACTACTTCGTCACTTTCCTTGGCCGCATCCTCTGGCCCGCCGACTTCTTTTTCCGCTTCGACTTCGACATCCACGGTTTCCTGTCCGTCAGAGGCCCGGTTGATTACGGGTCGGCAGTACATCTCTCCCAGATGTCGCAGTTTGTCGAGTTCCTCATCGGACAAATAGGTGTAACGGTCCGCAAGGTAGTCCATCGTGTCGTCGAACCATTCCTTTTGGTGCTCAACGGCAGCTTTGAGAACGCCGCAACGGAGGATATGGCTGAAGAGTTCGTTTCTGGCTTGGTCGAAAGAATCTGCTGGTCTGCTGGTGCGATTTGTTGGTCTTCTATCTGCCATTCGGTCCCTTTGTGCGGTACAGCCCTGAAGTATAGGTGGTCGTTCAACGCATCGCAACGGGATACCGGAACGGGGTAGTGGTCCAGTTTCAACGTAACGACTTTTTTGGGTCCATCAGCGCCAAC
>JAZDDD010000516.1:0-2643 GCA_036679545.1 Gemmatimonadota bacterium
TTGTGGACAACACGGCTCCAAAGTCCGCGGGTGATGCGGCATGGCAATTCGTCAGCAACCCCTCGCTCACAATCGGTGGCAACACGACCAATGCAGGTGAGGAACTTTATCGGGTCGCAAGTGCAATCCGCCTCGATAACGGGCAGATCGTCGTGGCGAACGCCGGCACCTTTGAGATACGGTTCTATGACGCCAACGGGACACTCCTCCACTCAATTGGATCAGAGGGAGGCGGACCCGGAGAGTTCCAGGCGTTGTCATCTCTACGAAGGTACGGATCCGATTCGCTCGCCGTGTTCGACGGGCAACAACGCCGAATCACGCTTTACGATGTGGAGGGAAACCGAGGCAGGATGACGACGCTGGTTTTGAACGACGGCGGTGGCGTACCGTTCGGCGCGACGTTTGGTGTGTTTGCCGATGGCACGTTCTTCTTGGCTACGATCGATCCGTTCAGCGCTAGGCCGCAAGCCGGCGCAACCAGGGGTGACGAACCCACGTTCCGCTTTTCGGAAACAGGAACCATCCTGGACAACCTGGGTGCGTTTCCCGGTCGCGAAATATACATGGCCGTCAGTCCGAACGGAGTTCGCGCGACGAGGAGGATCTTTGGGTACTCGAGTTTTTACGCCGTGGCAACCGACCACTTTTTTGTAGGCACCAACGACCGCTATGAAATTGCGCGTTATACGTCCAACGGTTTGCTCACAATGAAGATCCGCACGAACCCGCCACGTATCCCGGTAGACGGCCATCACCGTGACGCCTTCATGCAAATCCGCACCGCCGATCTCTCACCCCAGGCCCGCATCGCATATGAAGCGCGTTACGAAGGCAACGAACCGCCGCCGATCTTCCCAGCCCACAACGAGATTATCGTCGATCGGGACGGATACCTTTGGGTGAGTCACTACCTTCCGCCGGGTGAGAATGACAAGCAATTCTCCGTGTTCGATCCCGATGGACATTGGGTGACGGAGGTGGATTTACCGGACGATATCTCTGTGCTCGAGATTGGGTCAGACTACATGCTCGGCCTCGGGAGAAACGAGTTGGACGTTGAGTATGTGCGGCTTTATGGCTTAGATCGGAATTGAATATCTTCCCCACCCGCCACGAGGCGGCGCTTGCCTTCCCCGGTGAGGGCACGTATGGCCATCCGGGTTGAGGACGTCGCACCGGACGCGGGTTCAACGTTGGCTGTGTTTTCGTTAAGTTTTCACATAGATACATCCAAGAACGGCGGATTCGCCGGCAATGCCAGGCATCTGAGCCAGTTGGCTCCAACATGAAGAGAGGTATTCACTTTGCCAAAGTCTCCCCAATCCTACGAGAAGGGTCAACGAGAAAGACGCAAGCAACTCAAGCGCCAGGAGAAACAGGAACGGCGCCACGAACGCAATGCCGAGAAGAGGCGGGCTAAAGAGGAGGGGGCGTTGCCCGAGGGTCAGCAAACGCCCGAAGAGACGCCGCCGAATCTGGTTGAGGAAAATTCCCCCTGAATGCCTAAATGCGGCAACGAGAACTGAGAACGCGGAAACCGCATCTATCGTCTCATCACCAAAACTTCGCTGCAGGTGGTGACACTCCGTGTAACCGCAAATAAGGAATGGTAGAAGCCCTTGTCAGAACGGCGTGATCCAACCAGTACTGCATGACTCTCCAGGTTGGTGCAGGAGCGCCGTTGGGTAGTTCCCTCATTTCGACTAGCGCGCTAATCGGTCTCGATCGAACCTCCGTCAGCGCCCATTCATATGCGTCCGCAATCTCACCGGCCAGCGCCGTCTTATCGTTTAAGTACCGCGTCGTGTCGGACGCCGTGGGTGCTGTGTCACGCCAAGGTCGAAAGAAATCGTGCGTCGCGTGCGCGATTTGCTGCGTGAAGTCTCTGACTTGCGGTGTTGGAGCCCATCGCAACATCGAGTCCGGGGCCACCGCAAGGAATGCTAAGTCTTGATCCCGGTTCCGTTCGAGGGCGTCTATTAAATAGGTACGCACCACTTCGATATCGATACCCGGTGTCTCATTGCAACCGGAAACGCAAGCGCCTCGCGGCCGTGTCGCGCGAAGGTTCGCGTAAGGCCGCCAGGTGTTGCCATCGTCGTAGCTTCGTTCCATCTCAAACGTATACGTCGTGTCGGAGATACCTGAATATCGATACCGCTCTACGAATTGACCTTCGCCATCCAAGCCGTGGCCCTCGCCGACCAACGCACCTTCCACGACCTGCTCCTCCAGGTACGTATACCCCGGCAACCCCGCCATCGACCAATGAACGACCCAACCACCCAAGGCTGGCGCGAACGTACGTACCGTCGTCCCCCGAAATATTGAGTTACCCTGGGGATCAAGAGCATAATAGTCGCTTTGGAGCGCCCTGTTTTCGAGTATCCTCCGCACCTCGGTGCGTGCCCTGCCAACCTTCACACCTTGCGGCGACAGGGACTCAATGTCCCACCGCCCCAGAAAGAAATCGACGAAGCTTTGATCCACGGGCGTCTCCTGCCCGGATGCCCCGACAACGCAGCCGATAAGCGCCAAGAACCCCGCCAGAACCATTCGAGTATTCATCTTTGTTTCACTTTGAATATTCATAATATTGATCTATTTTTGAATATTAGCTGCAACCCCCTTTTAGGGTAA
>JAZDDD010000517.1:0-8954 GCA_036679545.1 Gemmatimonadota bacterium
CTCGCTTTTCAGGTGGATAACAATTACAACGTCGAGTGCTCATGCTCACCGTGCAACGGTCATGCCGTGCCACAGTAATCTATCGCAGCCTCCGCCAATACGCCGGCAACGGCAATCACTGAGTCGATGTCCACCCATTCTTCGGAGGCATGCGCACCTGCGCCACTTGGCCCAAACACCACCGTTTCGACTCCCGCCGCGGAGAGCAACGCCGCATCCATCCAGGGTGCATCGCCGATATGAGCCGCCACCTCGCCTAGGCGCCGTTCGGTGGCCACGTCCAACGCTCGCACGATGGCCGCTCCCCGCGCCACCTCAAACGGTTCGCACACGAAGAACGTTTTCAACGACACGTCGAAATCGGCATCCTCACCCTTGGCAGCATCTTTGAGCGCTTTTGCCGCGCCGATACAGGCAGCCATTGCACTCTTCATGTCATAGGAACCCCGCCCGTACATCTTTCCATCATGTACGGTAGCACCAAATGGATCGGCCATGCCGTCCGTCGCAACGGTGTCAATGTGGGCGTTGAGCATTAACGACTTGCCGCCACCCGCCCCTGCGAGGGTGCCGACGATAGAAGGTCGATGCGGTGCGAACTCGAAAATCCGAGTGGGAATCCCGAGACCGCTGAGAACGGCATCGAGATACGTAACGATCTCCACCTCTCCGGGTGCCGATGCATCGAGATGTGGATTGACTGAGTTGATTTGAATAAGACGCCGCAAAACGTCCGCGATGAATGTAGGATCGGGCGTTACCCCCACATCATCACCATCAACCGTTTGACGTCTCCAACCGACGGGGACGTACGGTTCTCACGTTACTGCGACGGCCGCGTGCACACGAGTCAGCCACCCGTGTTTGTCCTCCGCATCACCGCGAACCGTCTGGAGGTATCGCGTCTGTACTTTTTTTGTGATCGGCCCAGCGGTAGCACTCCCAACGTTGATGCGATCAACGCTCCGTATGGGTGTCACCTCAGTCGCAGTTCCTGCAAAAAAGGCTTCATCTGCAGTATAGAGCATTTCCCTGGGGATGATTTGTTCCTTGACGGGGATACCAAGGTCATGGGCGATGTGAAACACCGAATCTCGGGTGATGCCGTTCAGCAACGTGCCATCCGTCTGCGGGGTCAACAATACTCCATCCCGCACCAAAAAGAGGTTTTGACCACTACCTTCACTCACGACGCCGCCGGGCCCCAAGGCAATCGCCTCAGCGTATCCGTTGGTGACCGCCTCCATCTTGATCAGTTGGGCGTTGGTGTAGTGGCCGCCGGCTTTGGCATTTGTGGGAAATGTATTCGGTTGCGGTCGTTGCCAACTTGATACGCAGACATCCACACCCTTTTCCAACGCGTCCGCTCCCAAGTACGTACCCCACGGCCAGGCGGCAATGAAGACCTCAATGGGACTATCTATCGGGTAAAGACCCACGGCTCCATATCCGCGCAGAACTGTGGGGCGCACGTAACAATCTTCTAATTCGTTTTTGGCAACCACTGCGGTGCACGCGCTTTGCAATGTTTCCGCATCAAACGGTAGCACCATGCGGTAGACGGCACACGAATCGCGCAACCGCCGCAGGTGGTCTTGAAGACGGAAGATTGCCGGACCACTCTCAGTCTTGTAACACCTGATGCCCTCAAAGAGGGATGTGCCAAATTGCACTGCTAGGCTGAGGACATGTACCGTGGCGTCTTCCCACCGAATGAATTCACCGTCCTTCCACACAAACTTTGTTGCGACGATTCCAGATGACATATCCCCTCTCAATACAATGCGCGAATCCAACCACCGTCCACCGCAATAGACGTTCCAGTGATGTAACTTGCCCGATCAGAGGCAAGAAAGGCAACCGTTGCCCCGAACTCCTTGGGTTCCCCCACACGTCCCATCGGGATCTGCCCTTCCCAACGCTTGAAAATATCCTCACGACTGACGCCATCAACCCCGGCTAGACTGGCCGCGAGCTGTTCGAGTCGTTCGGTACGCGTGAAACCCGGCAGTACGTTGTTGACCGTAATGCCGTAACTCGCGACCTCGTTTGCCAACGTTCGTGCAAACCCCGTAACCGCGGCGCGAACACTATTCGAGATGATGAGGTTATCGACTGGTTGCTTCACCGCAATGGACGTGATGTTCACGATGCGCCCCCAGCGACGTTCCTTCATGCCAGGAAGCACTTCTTGGACAAGCGTGAGTACGCTTTCGAGATTCTGTCGCAGCGCATCTCGCCATACCCCGAGATCGTGGGCCTCGAACGGACCGGGCGGAGGGCCCCCGGCGTTGGTCACCAGCACATCTATGTGGCCAAAGTGTTCTAACCCCTGAGCAACCAAACGACGTATGGCCGATTCATCACTCACATCCGTCGGAACGGCCACGACGTTCACACCACTCGATCGCTCAATCTCCGTCTTTGCCTGTAGTAGCGGTTTCGCCGTCCGTGCGCACAGAAGTAAATCGACACCTTCTGTCGCCAACTCCTGTGCCACCGCGCGACCCAACCCTTGACTTGCCGCTGCTACAAGCGCGACGCGTCCCTTGATTCCCAGATCCATGGTTAGGACTCGTGGAAGTATGAATCCGTCCCGTCCAGCCAATCTTGGCGCGGCGGGCTGAACACATCTACATCCACTGTATCCTCGAGCGCCTCAGCTCGGTGCGGCACGGTGGACGGGATGTGCAACACCTCTCCAGCCCGTACATCGAGCTGTTCCTCTCCGTCTTCGCCGATCCAGAATCTCAACGCGCCCTCCAAGATATACGTCACCTGCTCGTTTTCGTGCGAGTGTTTGGGGACCACAGATCCCGCGTCAAGATACACATGGGCGATCATGACACGGTCACCGGTTATGACCCGTCTGCTGATGGCGTCAGTGACGGTCTCCTTGGGCATCTCCGCCCACTTGTACAACGTGACGGTCGCTCGTTCACCCATAATATTCCCTCGTGAATCAAGTGGTTTAGTTCGCATACCCACGGTGCCGACAATAGTGGGAGCGGATATAACCGGTGGATACTCGGCGGAGCAAGAATCAGCGTCTGGCGCATGGAGCATGGCCACGACATACGCGCTTCCCTGGGGGACCACCAAGTCAAGAAACAGGAGAACGTTAGGATGCCGGCGAGACGTTCAATGCCCGGTGTGGGCCGCATCTCACTAATTTACACGTTGGGGGACAACCCTGGCAATCACGCGTTCATGGACCAGCGGCCGGACAAGTCGGCCGCATTGACCGCGTCGATAGGCGAAGATTTTGCCGATTGCAGCTGGCCGGTTACGGTGAAAGCACACGCCGCTACGCCACCAAAGCGGTTGAGGTACTACATCAACCAACTCAACGAGGCGGTCGGCCAGGGCTTCTACATGAATCCCCGGTCCGGTGCGGGTGTGTATTGGCGCTGGACAGGTTTCGTACCACCGGGTTTACATCCGGAAAAGCATGTGCCGCTTGAACCAGCACAAGAACCGACGATTGAAATTGCCGCCGGCACGGGCCAGCGTTCAGGTCGGGGAAAGGGTCCTCCGTGCGGGATCTATTTGCTCGATGACGCAACACGATGGATCGGCGACGGGTTCTATGGCCAGATCCACGGGGCAACAGCAATCTCCGGCGGCGTCAACGAAGACTTTGCACAATCGCGGTGGCCGGTGGTCATCAAGGTTCACCCGGATGTGCGGCGTCTCAAACTCGCCCGATACCTCACCGATCTGGATTCCTGTGTGTCCCAGGGTTTGTTTTTTGACGCCGGGTTGAGCCAACTGCACTAATCCCGACCTACGGCCAGCGTCGCTTCTCGACCCGTTCCAGTTTGTTCATCGTCCGCCCGGGCCGAAACGCTTCACGTGTGGATAAATTCAGACGATCACCGGGTGCCAGGAAATAGAAAAGCCCACCGCTGTCGATTTGACGTTGCGCGTCATACACCGCAACGTATGTCGCACCCAATACTTCGGCGGTATCGCCTCGAATGACGAGCGCCGTGTTTTCGTCCAAACCCAATCCCAGCAACTCAGGACGGGCCTCGATTATTTCGATCATGTCGAACTGGCGATTGCGTTTGAGCAAATGCTGATCGATGGCGACGTTGCGTAAGAACCCCAACCCAACTTCGTGATCGCCCATCATCACGGTGTTGGTTCGGGTATCGCCTCTGGCGAGATACGATCCCAAGATCGTGGCACCGGCTGAAGAACCGGCGATAACGCCTCCTCGTTCCAGCACATTCCAGAGTGCTTCGTGAACCTTCGTGTCCAAATACGAATCCGCCAACCGCCATTGCCTGCCACCGCCAAACCACACACCTCGGGCTCGTCGTACCGGCGCCGCAAATCGGTCGGTGTCCGCTTCATCCCGATCGTACGTATGCACGACGACCACATCGGTGGCGCCTAACATTTTCAACGTCCGCGCGCCGGCCCAATATTGGTCATAGGCTTCCGCACCGCCCGCCGTCGGGATAACCACGAACGGGACGTCGATGCCACCGGCTAGGTCGATGAACCGGCGCCAGATAGTCGTGTCGCGCAACGCACCACCAACGGGCATGATGGCGCCGCTCGACGGCCCAACATCTTGCGCTGAAGAAACAGACGTACCAAGGCCACATAGCACCAGCATCGTCAACGGAACGCGCATGACATCACTCCTTTTGATATTCGATCGTGAACAGGCACCAACCATGCCTCAAGCGCAAAAAGCTGCACCCGTTTTATGCAGTTCTGCAATAGCACTTTCAGAGTAGCCAAATTCTGTGAGGACTCGCGTCGTATCCTGGCCCAAGATTGGCGCCGCGGAAGGTGTAGCGGTAGGACTCTCACTAAATTTTATCGGGCAGCCGAGCGATTTCACTTTGCCGAGTTTTGCATGATCAACTTCCTTAACCATCTCGCGAGCCAACGTCTGGGGATGTTCGAGCATGGCAGCGATATCGAGAACGGGTCCTGCCGGAACCCCAGCCTCCTCGAGAAGAGCCAACCAGCTTTTTGTTGTCTTTCCAGCTAGCGCTAAGGCCAGAATTTCCGTCAACTCTTCTCGGTGCCGCATGCGATCGGCGTTCGTCCGGAAACGGAGATCCTGCAACAGCTCCGACATTCCCAACACCGGTGGCAGACGCCGCCAACTGGCTTCGGAGGAGGCACCAATGTTGATCCAGCCATCCGCCGTCGCGAACGCTTGATACGGTGCGCTCAAAGGATGCGCCGATCCCATGGGCTCGGGTGACGCACCCGTTGCAAACGTGATCGCAGACTGCCAGAACGTCTGTGCGATGCCCGCTTCGAACAGTGACGTTTCGACGAGTTGTCCTATGCCGCTCCGCTGACGTTCGACACACGCGGAGACGATTCCCAGTGCCGCAAGCATCCCAGCCGTAATGTCGGTGATGGGCACACCAACCTTCACGGGCGGGCGGTCCGGGCCTTCACCGGTGATACTCATCAATCCACTGTAACCCTGAGCGATCAGATCAAATCCTGGCAATGATGCGAATGGACCAGACCGACCAAATCCAGAAATCGCGCAGTAAATCAAACCTGCGTTGGACGCGCGCAGTGTTTCGTAACCGAATCCGAGCTTGTCCATGGCGCCGGTCCGATAGTTTTCAATCAGCACATCGGCCCTACGAAGCATCGTCCGAAGAACTTCTTTACCACCCTCACGCTTGAGGTCGAGCGCAATGCCTCGCTTGTTCCGGTTGAGCATCATGAACGCAGCGGACTCACCCTGAATGCTCGGCGGCACCATGTCGCGGGAGGAGTCACCACCGGGAAGCTTCTCCACTTTGATGACATCCGCGCCCAGGTCTGCCAACAACATTCCGCAGGCCGGCCCCGCCATGATATGCGCGAGTTCAATTACCATGACCCCGGTCAAGGGGCCAGTGCGCTTTTCCTTCATTTTTCCTCGAGGTCAGTGGCGGTGGCGATCGACCACAATCCGGACCGGTCGGTTACTTGCCCTGTCTGCGACGCGGTGGTGCAGGCGGGAGTGCATCGACCAATGCTATCATCCGTTGCCGCATAGCTTCGTTAGGCAGCCGACCCACACCACCTCCAATGTTGTCCATCATGTGACGAGCGTTGCTCGTGCCTGGCGTGACGACGGTGACCGCAGGGTGGCTCAGCGTGAACTTGATGAAAAACTGCGCCCATGTCATAGCGTCAAATTCGCTGGCCCAATCCGGAACATCCCTGCCGTCCACCCGTTGCCATAGGCGAGTTCGCCCGAACGGGTAATAGACAAGCACACCAATGTCGCGTTCCATCGCCAACGGCAGGACCGACTCCTCGATACTTCGATTGTCCACCGCGTAATCGATGCCGATGAAATCGATCGGCTCCGTCCGCATGATGTGCTCGAGATCCGCGTACCGATTGGCATTTGTTGTTGTGACGCCAACATAACGGACATGTCCCTCCGCCTTCATCTCCTTGAGGATTCCGAGTTGCGTCGGTACATCGCCGAGGTTGTGTACCTGAATGAGATCCACCACCGACGTTTGGAATTTGGCGAATGACGCGTGAATTTGAGCACGTGCCGCGATGGGATCAGCTGTGCCTCCTCCGCGCCCGGCTACGTTGACTTTGGTCGCCCAAAAAATCTTTTCTGCGACCCCCAAATCGTGCGCCAGGTCACCGGCAACTTGCTCCGACGCTCCATAGGCAGGCGCTGTGTCCAATACCGTGCCACCCTGTTCAACCAGAGTGCTGATTACGTCTCTCAAGGCATCCAATTCTTCCGTTCGCGCAACCTGTGAAAACGTTGCCGCACTACCCAAGCCAACCGCAGGCAGCATCTCACCGGATGACGGAATCATGCGCCGGATCAACTGGCCTTGTTGCAAGGCCTGTAAAATCCGTGGATCTAAGGCCAATGCTCCCCCCGCGGCGAGCGTTGCTTTGAACATGTTACGTCGATCCATCAGACTGGCTCCTGAGGGGTTCTGTCTTTAGGTACGACCTCATAGCGATGTGCGTTGCGCATCATCTTCCTTCAAACTCCGGCCGCTCCTTATTAAGGAATGCTTTGTATCCCGTCTTAAAGTCTTGGGTATCAAATGCGGCATAGCCCTCGGCACGCTCGGCTTCGGTAAGGGGCCGCGTGTCATCCAACCTGCGGATAAACTGTTTGTGCCACCGATTTACCAATGGCGCACCAGCCGCGATGCGCTTGGCCGTGGCATCTGCTTCATCGACAACAGCATTCTTTCCCACGATCCGATGTACGAGGCCAAGCCGTTGAGCCCGCACAGCCCCGAATACCTGCCCTTCCAAGAGGATCTCGAGCGCCGCGGAACGGCCCACGGCGTTCACGAAAAACCCAAGTTCTTCGTACGACATCGTGAGGCCAAGCCGATTGATGGGCACACCGAACCGACTATCCTCGGAGCAGATACGAATGTCACACCCACAAGCGATCTCGAGGCCGCCGCCGACACAGGTGCCCTGGATGGCCGCGACAGTAGGATGACGGCACTGCGCCACGGCGTTGACTCCGGCGAATTCTGCGTTGCCGTACGACCGCGCCATAACCGTGGTCGCACGTTCAGCTGCAAACGCTGATATGTCCGCGCCGGCTGCAAAATTTTCTCCCGCACCTTGAAGAATGACACACCGCACGTCATCGTCACGGTCCAGTTGACCCATGACGTCTGCAAGCGCCTTCCACATGGCAAGATCCAGCGCATTTAGTTTCTGCGGTTTGTTCAGCGTGACTACCGCGATATCGTTCTCTTTGGATACATCGATTGACATCGTAGCCTCGACGCCTTCACCGGTAAAAAACGTTAACCAAAAACATGGGAACCGCAGGAACGTACGTCACGAGCATCAGTATCGCGAACAGCACCGCCACGAAATATGCATTGACTCGACTCACGTCCCAAATGTCGGCTTTGGCGACTGAACATGCCGTGACCAAGACACTCGCGACGGGTGGTGTTTGCTGACCGATGCCCAGATTAAGCGTCACAATCAGTCCAAAATGTACCGGGTCAATCCCGGCCGACTGGACAAGCGGCATGACGATCGGCACAACAAGAATGATCGCTGCCGCCGAATGGAGAAAAAGACCAACAAGTAAGAAAAAGATGTTGAGCAGACCAAGGATAATCCACTTGGTTTGTGTCAATTCTGTGATCCACGTGGCCACCTGTTGTGGGACCCTCGCTTCGGTGAGAAACTCCCCGAGTAGCGCGGACGTGGCCACCAGTAACATGACAACCGCCGTTTGCACTGCACCATCGACCACCGCACGCCGCAACCCTCGGAGATCGAGCTCACGATAGACAACTCCACCAATGACCACGGCGGCGAGCACGGCCAACCCAGCACCCTCGGTGGCTGTGACCCAGCCGGAAAAAATTCCGCCCAGGATGATACCCGGAAGTAACAACGCCCACACGGCCTCTTTGAACGTCACCCAAACGCGACGAAGCTGAAAAACCTCCCCAACGGGATAATCGTTCCGAACGGCAAGAAAGTATGCCACACCCATGAGGCCAAACCCACCCATAACGCCCGGTACGATCCCCGCGACAAACAACTCGACGACCGAACTTTCAGCCATCACCCCGTACAGAATCATCGGAATGGACGGGGGAATCACCACAGCCAGTGTCGCGGACGACGACGTGACAGCGGCCGCAAATGGTGCCGGGTATCCGTCCTCCTTCATTGCTGGAATCAGGATGGATCCCAGCGCAGCCACATCGGCAACGGCCGAACCGGAAATTTCGGCAAAGAAAAGCGATGCGCCAATCGTGACCATTGAGAGACCGCCCTTTACAAAGCCAAGCAACGCCGAGGCGAGGGCGATTAAGCGGCGTGAAATTCCCGTAGCGTTCATGATGGCACCGGCCAAGATGAACAATGGAATGGCAATGAGCGGAAACTTTGTGGCGCCGTCGAACAACACGATCGCCAGATTCGGCAACGAAGAAAAA
>JAZDDD010000518.1:0-2005 GCA_036679545.1 Gemmatimonadota bacterium
ACGCCCATCGAGAAAATATCGTTCATCGCGATATCAAACCAGCAAACATCCTCTTGTCCCAGGGCCACGCTATCGTGGCTGACTTTGGCATCGCCCGCGCACTTGCCACGACGGAAACAGGTTCCGACCTGACACAGATGGAGTTCGCCATAGGGACACCGTCCTATATGAGTCCCGAACAAGCCGTGTCCGATCCCGGTATCGACGGTCGGTCGGACATCTACGCGCTGGGCTGCGTGCTCTACGAAATGTTGTCTGGCAAGACGCCATATGAAGGCCCGACCGCGCAAGCAGTGCTCGCGAAAGCCGCCACGGATCCCACTCCAAAATTCGACACGGGTATAACCCGCACCGTTCCAAGGCACATCACCGCTACCGTTCACACGGCCCTGAATAAGAGCCCCGAAGATCGTTTTCAGACAGCCGGTGATATGCGCCGCGCACTGACGCTCCAAGCCACGGCGGCAACCAATCCGTGGCGCACGACGGCGTGGTTCGGGTTGGCATCAGTTGCCGCGGTGACGGTGATCTTCGGATTGACCCGTGTCTTGGGTCTACCCGATTGGGTGGTCACTGCCAGTTTCGTTTTACTGTTGGTCATATTCCCGGTCATGATCGCCACGTCATTCCTGGTGCGCAATCGCACTCTTGCCCTGGCACATAAAGGCACAACTACCCGCGCACCGCTTACGTGGCGGCGGACGTTTGTCGGCACCGGTGTCGCGTTCGCCACACTCGGCGTAGTGGTGTTAGGTTACGCGGCGAGTCGCGCATGGGGCATCGGACCGGCCGGGGCATTGGTGTCGTCCGGTGTGCTCGATGAACGAGAACGGGTATTGGTGGCGGACTTTGACAACCGTACCGATGACTCGCTTTTGGGCACCGCCATCGTCGAAGCGTTTCGGATCGATCTCGTCCAATCTCCGATGATCACGGTTGTCAAACAGTCCGCCGTGAACAACACGTTGGCACGAATGCAACGCCCGCCGACCACGACGCTCGACCTCGAGACCGCACGTGAGGTCGCTCAACGAGACGGGATCAAAGCCGTCATCGGCGGCGAGATAACACCGCTCGGCGATGGGCTAGTTCTGTCGTTACGGATGGTCACCGCCGCTGACGGCGAAGTACTGGCCGCGTATCGCGAATCAGTGGCTAACGTGGGCTCCGTCTTGCAGGCGGTCGATAAACTCTCCGGCAAACTGCGCGCGCGTATCGGGGAATCCCTCCGCTCAATCCGGGCCGATGCGCCGCTCAACGAGGTTACAACGTCATCGCTCGACGCGCTCAACAAATACGGACTGGCCCTTCGAGCGCGCGATGCCGGCGAAATTCCTAGGGCGCGTACATTGCTGATGGAAGCAATCGAATTGGATACAACATTCGCCAGCGCATATCGAGCCCTCGGTACGATCCCATTCAGCCGTGCTGAGCAACTCAGATCCCTCGGGAAGGCATACGAGCTGCGTGACCGGTTGACTGAGCGTGAACGGTACATGACGATCGGCACCTATCACGCACAGGTGACCGGAGATCGGGTACTTTCGCGATTACGCGGGGGCCACGGACCTGTTTCGACGGGCCATCGCATCCGACACACTCGATCCAACGAGCCAGAATAATCTCATGATCGCCCTCTACGCCCAAGGAGATACTGCAGGGACACGAGACGCACTGGAGCAATTGGCGGCCCGCCTACCGGGACATCCCAGCGTGCCCTTGGTCGAGATTGCGATCTTGGGTGCCCAGGGCGACTACGACGCAGCGGAAGACTCGACGCGCTCATTCGCTGCAGCAAATACGAGCAACGTTGTTTTGCGGATCAACGGCGAAACGTTCCTGGCCAACGAGGCGATGCTTCGCGGCCGAATCACGGAGAGTCAGGTGCACGCTCAACGTGTGGTGGCTGACGCGGTAGCGCTCGGTATTCCCAACATCCCTCTATCCATCGAGATGCAGTTGGCGTTTCAGGAGCTTTGGTTTCGAGGGAACACCGCCGAGGGGA
>JAZDDD010000519.1:0-2077 GCA_036679545.1 Gemmatimonadota bacterium
GTCGCCTGGGTTTGAGATCAACGACCTCGGGCGTTTGAATTCCGCGGACGCAATTGATTTCAATGCTGATATTCAGATTCGAGAAACACAACCGGGGAAGCTGTTCCGCGACTGGCGTATTGGTACGGCAATCCGCGGGGGTTGGAATTTCGGAGGTGACCGGCAATCAACGGTGTTGGGCAACAATACGCGCATAACGTTTCACAACTTTTGGAATATCAACTTCGGTATCAACCGGGTCTTTCGGGCGCAAAGTGACTTTCTGACGCGTGGTGGTCCGTCGATGGGTACCGGGGCCGCGTGGGGCGCCCATGCACGTCTCTCCAACTCGTTTTCGGCGGCAACGCGTTTGAGAGTCATGGGGCGTTACGGCAACGACGAGCTTGGCGGTTGGAGCTACAACGTGGGTGGCGGAATCACGATTCGTCCGATTCCTGCGTTGCAGTGGTCCATCGATCCGTCGTACACTCGCTCGGTCAACGCGCGGCAGTACATCACGACGTTCGAAGGTGGACGGCAAGCCACGTTCGGTCGTCGATATGTTTTTGGTATGATTGCACGGAGCACGATCTCTGCGAGAATGCGGTTCGATTACGCGGTGACTCCCGATCTTACGTTCGAGGGATACGTTGAGCCGTTTGCGGCAAGCGGCCAGTACTCTGCACATGGAGAACTCGAAGCCGCGCGAAGCCGTGATCTGCTCACTTACGGTTCACAGGGAACCTCAATTGCCCGTCAGGACGATGGCTCGTTCAGCGTTGTCGATGGTCCAGACACCTTTGCGATTCCCAACCGGGACTTCAACATCCTATCGTTCCGATCGAATCTCGTCATGCGTTGGGAATGGTTGCCGGGCAGTACGTTTTTCTTGGTATGGCAGCAGGACCGATCCACCCGTGCGGACGTTGGCAATCTCGTGGGAGTGGGATCGTTGCGTGACGCGTTACGTGCCCGTGGAGAACATTTCTTCGCGCTCAAGTTGACGTATTGGATGTCGGTGAACTAACCCGATTATTGCCAAACACCGCGTTTCTCAACCGTTGCGTTCTGTCTCGTCTTCAAACTCCTCTTCTTTGAGTCGAAACTGTTCGGCGAATTCTGCGTCGTCATTCGTTCCGAGCACCCGTTGCGCAATGTATTCGCCGAGCACTGGTCCAAACTTGAACCCCTCCGAAGAACCACCCCCAATAAGCCATACGTTTTCGAAATCAGGATGTGTATCGATAATCCAGTTCCCATCGACACTACTTTCGTAGTGGCAGGCCCGTGTTTCTGAGATGGGTGCTCCGACCAGATCAGGGAAGTGTTTTTCGAGTATTTCGCGTGGTCGTTCGTGGAACTCCTTGTCAATCCATCGATCGCTCTCGTCGGGGTCCTGCGGTGGCCGCCCGCCTGTTCTGACACGAAAACCTCTGTGATCCCGACCGAGCGCGGGCCAACCCGTACATCCTGGCACGCCGTAGCTTGGCATGTTGGGGTACATGAATCGAGTGTCACCCGGTGGTAGCGCGAAATAGAACACGTGGCCCATGGGAATCCGGAGTCGTTTGCCCATCAACTCGGGGAATACCTTGGGGAACCACGGGCCACACGCAAACACGTATGTTCCTGCGGATATGGGCTCGCCGGGCTCCACGGTGACGTTGGCTAATCGCATCCCGTTTTTTTCGCCAAGAGACGCGTGACCGTAGTGCAGTTTTCCGCCCTCTTCCAGGAACACCTCGGCGACCGACTCGATGGCGCGTCGTGCGCGGACCACACCGGCGCGCGGTTCGTACAACCCCACTGCCAGGTCTTCGAATTGAATCCAAGGCCAACGATACCGCACTTCTTCCGGCTCGAGTAGTTCGTATGGAATGTGGAGTTCGTCCCAAAAAGCCTGTGTATCCTCGAGGTACGGAATCATTTCGTCTCGAAGGATCAGGTCACCTGTATTGTAGAAAAGGCGGGGCAACAGACGGTCGCGACCCATCTCATCCCACTCAGCCCATTTATCGATTGCTTGATTGGCCCAGTCGGTCCAGAGTTTTCCATGTCTGCGGTTGCCGTAGGAGGTACGCACACCACGTGTCTCACC
>JAZDDD010000052.1:0-5814 GCA_036679545.1 Gemmatimonadota bacterium
GGCCCTAGGTGGATCATATTGATAAGCCACAGAGGACGCAGAGTAAGATAGAGGTCACAGAGAACTGATTGAGTGGGCAGGTTCTCACAACGCCTGGTTCAACCCCACAGATCAGACACTGTGAATCCCTCTGGGAAGGGGTCTTCCGCGTCCAACACATACTGCGCCAATCCCGTGATCCACGCGCGACCCTTGATGGTCGGTACGACAGCTTTGTAGCCACCCACAACGGTCTCTCGCACGAGACGTCCCGTAAAAATGGTGCCGAGGATGCCTTCGTGCAGAAAATCTTCGTTCAAGGCCAATTGTCCTTTCGCATGCAGGACCGCCATCTTTGCGCAGGTGCCTGTTCCACACGGCGAGCGATCTAACACACCCCTCCAAGTCTCCGGTCGCTCCCAATCGACTGGGCCGGTCGAAACAACGACAGCGTTCTTTCGGGATGATTGCGTGTTTTGGCTGGGTGCCGACAATTGGGAAATGGTAACATCCACGATCAGATCATTTTCTGGATGTACGACCTTCAACTGTTCCCGCGCTGACTCACGCAACATTTCTCCGATCCGACAGATTTCGCTCGCGTTTTCGGGCCGCAGATCAAGACCGAATTGTTCTGCATCTGCGATGACGTAGAACATTCCACCCCATGCAACATCGACGATTACCGACCCGAGTGTGGGCACTTCCAACGTCGCATCGAGATGTACCGCAAAAGCCGGCACGTTCTCGAATTCGACACCGGTAACTTTTCCGTTAGCAACATCCGCACGAACTTTTATCAACCCAGCCGGAGCTTCCAACGTCAATTCGGTCACAGGTTCTCTAACGGTCACCATTCCGGTCTCGATGAGGACCGTCGTAACACAAATCGTGTTGCTGCCTGACATCGCCGGGTATTCGGTCTGTTCCATGATGACAAAACCAGCATCCGCATCGGGATGAGTGGGTGGGAGAATCACGTTACAACAAAGTGCGGGGTAACCGCGTGGTTCGCGCAGCATCCGTTTGCGCAGGTCGTCCTTGTGTCGTTCGAGATACTTCATCTTGTCGAACATCGTCGCGCCGGGAACATCGAGGACACCACCGACGATGACTCGGCCCGGTTCGCCCCCCGCGTGAGCATCGATAGCCGAAATCATGTTCGCCAAACGCACGCTTTATTTCGCCCTCCGAAAATTCATACCGGTCTCAGAGACCACGAACGACTCCCGCAACAACGGCAGTGAGCATGGCACTCGCCTGTCGCCCGGCATCCAGTACGTCGACATGCGACAAACGTTGGGTGGATATGCCCGCCGCTCGATTCGTTATGATAGAAATGCCTAAAACCCGCGTCCCACGCGCCCGTGCGGCGATCACCTCCGGTACGGTGGACATACCAACCGCGTCGGCACCCAGACCCTCGAGCATCCGGATCTCGGACGGTGTCTCGTAACTCGGTCCAAGTACACCCGCGTACACACCGGGCTCCAACAAAATGTTGTTGCGTGCGGCAACCGCACGCGCTCGTGCTCCCAACCCCTCGTCATATGGTTTAGACATGTCGGGGAACCGCAGTTCGCCTTCCACAGCTGTGCCCGCAAGCGGACTGCGAAACATCATATTGATATGATCGGATATGAGCATCAGCTGTGGTGGATCAAAAGTCCGGCGTATTCCGCCCGCTGCGTTTGTCACGATCAGTGTCGTGGCACCCAGTGCGGTGAAGACACGGACCGGATGTATGACCGTGGAGATATCCCAGCCCTCATATAAATGAAAACGGCCGAGCTGACAGACAATCGGCGTCCCACCCAAAGTCCCAAACGTGAGCGACCCCGAATGGCCCTTAACCGACGGTTGGGGGAAACCTGGAATGTCGGAATATGGGAGGGAAACAGCATCTTGAACTGTGTCGGCGAGCCCCTTCAAGCCAGACCCTAGCACGATGGCAACACGGGGCGATACGGGTATACGTGTTTTTAGGAACGAGACGGCGTCGTTGGTGTCGACCATCTAAATCAACATCCCGGCGATTGCCGCCGACATGAACGCCGCAAGGTTCCCCCCGATCATCGCTCGAACACCCAAGCGTGCGAGATCACCGCGACGTTCAGGTGCTATACCGCCAATTCCACCAATTTGAATGGCTATCGTGCTGAAATTTGCAAACCCCAACAACGCATACGCCGCAATGATCGATGCGCGGGGAGACAATGCATCACCTGCGCTGAGGAGGTCGGAGAGTTGCAAGTACGCGATGAATTCGTTCAACACGACCTTGACGCCCATTAAAGATCCGACGGTATTGGCATCGGCCCACGGAACGCCAAGCAGCCAAGCGACGGGCGCAAGCACCCAACCAAACATCTGCTCTATGGACAACTGAGGGAACCCAAATAATCCGCCCAAAACACCGACAAAGAAATTGAGCATCGCGACCAGTGCGATGAACACCATCAACATCGCTCCGATCTCGAGCGCCAACTTCAATCCCTGCGACGCGCCGGATGCGGCGGCCTCGATGACGTTTACGGCGCGTGTGTCGGTTTCGATGGCCAGACCACTGCCCGTCTTGGCCCGCTCTCTTTCGGGGAACAAAATCTTCGAGATGAGTAACGCCGCAGGGGCATTCATGACACTGGCCGTCATGAGGTGCCCGCCGATGTCCGGCATGAACGGCGACAACATCCCGATGTAGGCGGCGAGTACAGAACCGGCAATGGTTGCAAACCCACTCACCATCACCGTGTTCAGTTCCGACATCGTCAGAGACCGGACAAACGGTTTGATGAGCAACGGGGATTCAGTGGGTCCTACAAAAATATTGCCCGCCACCGCCAATGTTTCAGCACCCGATGTTCGCATCGTCCGCTGCATCACCCATGCAATTCCCTGGACGACACGTTGCATAATGCCCATATGATAAAGAACCGCAACGAGCGCCGAGAAAAAAATGATCACGGGAAGCACGCTGAACGCGAAATACCCACCCGTGTTCACCCACAGTTGCGTCTCGCCCAACGGGGCCATATCCAACGGCTCACCAATCGGCGTGCCCGCCGGGACGTTGTTCTTCACGAGATTGCCAAAGAGAAAACGAGCACCGTCTTCTGTGAACGACAGCAGACGCACAAAACCTGCGTTAATCACATCGAAGAACGAACGCCCAAACGGCGTTTTCAGGACCAGAAATCCAAACACACCCTGAAGACCCAGACCCACCGCAACCAACTTCCACGGTACACGAAGACGGTCCTCCGAAAGCAACCACGCAACACCCAGCATGGCGGCGATACCAACGAGACCCATGAGCCGGTTGAGCAAAGGGATACCGACCGGATCGGTTACGATTTGCGTTACCGTCATGTTATCGACGCTAGCTCCGACCGGACTTCGGCGATGAGAGCCGTCTTCTTGTCATCAGGTAGAAACGCACTCGCGAATGTGTTCAGAATGATCTGTTCGATTTCGGTTCTATTGAACCCCAACACGGTATGTGCCAGCCAATACTCATCAGTAAGCGTGACACCGTCTATCAACCGGCCGTCGGTGTTCAATGTGACAACACAACCGCGATCGAAGTATGTCCGCGCCGGATGGCTCGCAATATTCGCAACCGTATTCGTGTGAAGGTTCGAGGAGAGACACATCTCGAGCGGTATACGATGTTCGTTGACGTAATCGAGAAGTGAAGGATCCTCGCCGACCCTGGTCCCGTGTCCAATCCGGAGGGCGCCACACTCTTGCAATGCCTCCCGCACCGAATCCGGACCATCACCCTCTCCGGCATGACACGTACACGAAACACCATGCCGGGCGGCGTGACGGAAGGCCTTGGCGTGATTGCGCGCAGGGTGGCCTGCTTCGGAACCGGCAAGGTCAAAGCCCACGACGCCCGCGTCACGATAATCGGCCGCGAGCCGGGCGATATCATCCGACACCGAAGTCGGCAGCGTGCGAAGTGCACAGACGATGAGTCCTACATCACAACCCGTTTCAACACGAGCCCGCTTCACACCCTCCAGGGCCGCTTCCACTGACTGCGCCAAAGACATTGCCGGTGTGTGCAATGCGGGACAAAAACGAACTTCGACGTAACGGACATTCTCGGCGGCAACATCGACTACGAACTCGTACGCTACACGCTCTAGCGCCCGCGGGGATTGCAAAACGGAAACCGTGATTTCGTATCGTTCGAGGTATTCCTCGAGACTCCGCGCCCGTTTCACACTCATCGCATCGGCCAGGGCCTCGGGCGTGTCTGCCGGAAGGGAGACCGAAGCGTCCCGCGCGAGATCCAAAAGCGTACCGGGCCGAATACAGCCATCTAAATGGACATGCAATTCGGCTTTCGGTAGACGACGCAGCAAGGATTTGGTGAGGGTCACTCCGGCGAACCGCCGCTGCCCGACCGACGTGCGGATACGACAACTCGCAAGATGGCACCAGTTGTTACTCGATCAGACGGATTGAGTTGGAGACCCACACCATCGGTCACGTAGGCCCGCCCATCCTTCAGCGCAGCACCCAAAGATGCGTCGAACGCCGCAATGGCGGCGAGGATGTCACAATCGTCGTCAGCTGATACCACTTGCTCATTCACAAAAAGACGAACGGTCATTGGCGTGCTCGGATCCTCCGCACTCGAGGCGCTGTCACTGGCCGAGGAAGACGTGAGAGATATTGCGTAAGCGCCGCGAAATCGCTCAGGCCAACAGGCTCCGATTCTAACCCTGCCAACATCGAATACCCACCCCCACCAAACGCCATAAAATCGTTTATCGCCAGCCAATACATATCGCCCCGATTCAATCCCCGGTCACCGTCAAGACGTATCCGCCGTACACGATCTCCGGGCCGCGCATTCGGGTCGTATTCGACATGCAATCCGGATATGTGCACGGAAGGAATGGCGCCACGTAACGCCTGTTCAATCACATCTTCCACAACAGACCCCGGCACGAACACGCGGCGGACTTGGTGCCGGACCGGTTGCACATCGTACACCTGACGATACGTAACATCGCCGGCAGGCAATCTGCCTTCGACGGTGGCGTCATGTACAATCGCAACGTGCGCACGCGCAGCATTTCGATAGGCATCGGCAACCAAACGGCCCAAAGAGGATTCTCCTTCTCCCGGGGAAGCCGACGTGGGGACGCCAAGAGTCGTAAGTACGGCATCCGCATCAAACGAAGCGGCCCGGACCAACGATTCTATTTCTTCATCGACCGACACCGAATCCGCCCACACCGTTTGCACCGACGATTCCACAAGTCAACGGACCCGGGTTGGAGGGCGTTGACGAAGTCGATCAACTCGCCCCGACAACCACTCACTTCGCAATACGCCCCCGCGTGGGCGAGCAACACGGTGAACTCCGCCCCCGACGCCCGTGCCTGGGGTAAGAGTCGTTCAACAGTGGCAACCATGTCATCAACAATGAATCGATCCGATTCCGCGAGTGGAATGGCCATGGCCGGACCACCGGTCAACCCGATCACCGCAACACGTGCCCCACCCCGTTCAATCATCACCCAATCTCTGGCCCAGTCGGGTCGGGCGGTGCCACTTTCAAGCCGTGTGTTGGCCGCGAGGAAGGGGAACCGTGCGTGGCCGATACGGGCGCGCAACGTATCGACACCCCACATGAGTTCACGCTCTCCAATGACCGCCGCATCGTAACGCACGACGTTCATGGCATCGACCATGAGCCGACCAAACGATCGATCGGCGATCAACGAGCCACCGATGGCACCACCCGCGTCCAATACAATGGACGGACACACGCACGCCGTCGCGAGTGAGTCCACCCAACCCTTGAGCGCACTT
>JAZDDD010000520.1:0-8174 GCA_036679545.1 Gemmatimonadota bacterium
TCGATCAGGGGACCAAGTGCCGGATCGTTGGTCGGAATGGGAGCGAGGCGCAGACCCGCACCGTGGTGGTTCTCGGTGAGGTGACGAGCCAGGCACTCGACGGCCGCGGCGATGGCCGGCTGACTGATGGGTAGTCCGCGAAGGGGCACGTACAGTCCGGCGAGGGATCGGAATCTAACCTTAGCCTTGGTCTGTTGTGCAAAGGGAACGGCCGCGACTGCATGGCCGTCCTGATCATGCACAATGAAATAGTTGAAGGGTTTTTCCCAGCCCTCTTCGGCACGCAGGTGTTCCCCCCAGGGTTCAACCCAATTGCACGCGAGAAATTGGAACTCCGGTTTCATGGCCGTGCGTATTTGATCCCACTCCGATGGACTGGGCGGTGATTCGCTCACGGTGACAACGACCGCAGCTTTTTTCTGAGGTGGTTTGGTTATCGTGGAAGACATGATTTCCGAGAGTGACCTATGCGGTTGCGTCGAAATACGCAGCGATTGGCCATGCAAGCAAGAACGGGGCCTAGTCGTCTAGATAATCTCAAAGGCTCCGGTGTTTATCCAGCCAACCTTACCGTCTTCCAGTACGATTTCCGCCCAGTCTCCGGATAGCTGATCCACACGGACCTTCGTTCCGGTGTGAATTGTGAATACCTGCAGCGAACGGTCGTCGCTTGGCGCGCTCTGCACTAAGACTTCGTCCGCCAGTATGACGGCCTCTTGCGGTTGTCCCGCCGAAAGCCACTGGGCTGCCAAATTGATGCCGAAGACAACCAAGAGCGCAACAGCCATCTGAGCGATGCGTCGCCCCAGGACCACGAGGGCTCCCCTGCCAAGCAAGTTGATGGTCACGCCCATAATTGTGGTGACATACAGCACGCCCACCGTCCAATGCAGTAACGTGGGGGCGAGCAGATGGACCCACCAACTCCAGGCACGTACCATCCAAAATGTTGGCAAGGGGATGATATCATCCGTCGTTAGCGACCGCGCCAACTCCAGATTGGCACGCACGTCGGCATGCCCGCGATCTAAACGAAGTGCGCGTTCGTAGTAGAGAATGGAATAACCGATGTCCCCGAGCTTGAAGTACGTGTTGCCGAGGTTGTAGTAGAGTGGCGCACTGCGATAACCGTCTTCGACGACCTGTAGATACCGGTCCAGTGCGTTGGTAAAGTCACCCGACAAATACAGTTGATTGCCTTCTTCGAAAAAACTCCGCTGACGCGCAGCGCCGTGTGTAGTCGTGCAAACCGCCGTCGCCCACAAGACTATACCGATCCGGGCATACCGCGTTTGCATGTTCAGGAGGATAGCTCGTGCTCGAGGTTCGACATCGTCGTGGTGGTACGAGCTAAGAACGTGCTCATGGCCGTCTTGTCCGTGGCCGCCGGCGAGAAACGTTGGCGATCGCACACGTCGACACATGCAAAAAACTCTGAGATGGTCTCCTCGGAGACAGAGCGCTCGCGCATGGTTCCGATGGTGTCTTCGCGAACCACACCGGCTTCTGCAATGTTGAGCTTGTCACCCAGAAATCCCAAGAGTGCTTTTCCGGTCTCGGCATAAAACTGCTGTTGCGACTCTGGACTCATCAGCGTGCGTGCTTTGGCCAGTTTCTTCTTGGCTTGTTTGCTGGCACGACGACGTCGTGCGTAAGCAACATCACCTTCCAGTTTGTCCCGGTGGCGGCGCGTAGCCCATGCACCACCAAGCACGGCCAACGGTGCCACGAGTACGGCCCAAAACGCTGCATTGAACGGTGATTGTTGAATTGGTGTGAAGTTGCCGGGTGATGTTTGAATGAATCGAATGTCTTCGCGCAACGTTCGTACAGCGCTTCGTCCACGGCCCACGGCGGCGGCACCGGTAACGGGATCACCGGTCACATCAATCGAAATCGCATCGGTCGACGACCGTCGATACGACTCTGATGCCGGATCAAAATAACTTAGTGTTACTGACGGTATGGTTCGCGCGCCCGGGCCTCTGGGGACTAGGAGGTAATCGTACGTCTTGGTTCCGGTAACCGCGTTCTCGCCGCGGTTGAGTTGTTCGTTGGATTCTGGGGGATAAACTTCAAAATCCGCTGGAAAGTCGATGGTTGGATCCGGGATGGCTCGTAGATTCCCCGTGCCGCTAAGTGTCACCCGCAGGGTAATGGGTTCGTCCGTTTCGACTTCCGTCCGATCTACCGACGTTGTGATCTGCACGCTGCCCACGTGACCGGAAAAATCGACGGGTTTGCCCGCTTCGGGCAACGGGAGCACGTCGATTTCAATCGGCTCTGACGCGACGATGTGCGAAACCATGCGGCCAAACAGCGAACCGCCCCCAAAAAAGTCATCGAATAAGTCACCTGATCGTCTCTGGACGCGGACCTGGGCTTCGATTGACATAGGGTCGATAGTTTTTGTCCCCGAACCCGTTGGGTAAACCGCCATCTTTCGCAACGTCGCTACCGTATACCGTTGGCCATTGAGTATCTCGGCCGATGTCTGGGGAGAGTTTGCAAGCGGGTATTCCTCCACCCAAAACCCGGCCGTGTTTGCGGGCTGCGTAACGCTGTAGGAGCTGATTTGGACACGTGTATAAATCTTGAACTCTACGATAATCGGTTCGCCCTGATACACTCGGCGCTTGTCCACAATAGCTCGCAAAAAAAGCTCCGCCGGTTCGATGCCGGTGCTCGACTGTTGCCTACCGGGTGCGGCCCGTCCGCCGGAGGGGTTAGTCGTGCCCGTTGCCGAAACCGTCACGGTGAAGGGGTCGGTCCGGTACGTCGTCCCGGCAATGATTACGGGGATGGCGGGTATCTGGTATGACCCTTCCCGTGTGGCTTGGAAACGATATTGCAGCGTCGTCATGACCGACGTTTGTCCGTTCGCGATTTGGATTTGTTGGGACGATCCGCTGCCAAGAAAAATGGCGAACGCATCCATGTTGGGAAGTTGCGGGTCAGCATCCCGTCGCGAGCCGTTCCCGTTGATCTCGATGTTCAACGTGAACGTTTGGTTTACACCAACTTCAGACCGATCCACGTACGCTCGCACGTTGGCACCCTGTGCTTGGGCCGTCGAGAGTGGTATGGATCCAGCTAAACCAAGCAAAAGGACGATCGCACCTACCATCGCTTCTTTGGCCTCGTTGCGCGTGCGCGTGTCGGCGGTGGGCGACGAACTTCATTCGGGTTTTCGTCGATGGCATCAAGTAGACGTTCCGCCTCTTCTCTACTCATGGGTGGCGGCTCGCCTTCCTGGGGCTGTTGCTCCCCTTCGTTCTCTTCGGGTTGTTGAGGTTGATCGCCTTGTTGCGACTCTTCGTCCTGTTCGCTGTCTTGTTGATCCTGATCCTGATCCTGATCCTGTTCTTGTTGGTCCTGATTTTGTTGTTCCTGTTGGTCGTCCCCCGATTGGTCTTGCTGATCTTGCTGATCCTGCTCCTCCATCTGTTGCAGGACCCATTCGAGGTTGTGTTTTGCGTCCGGATCGGTGGGGTCGGCTTTTAACGCTTGGCGATACGCATCGACGCTCTCTTGTAGCATCTGCTGCCGATATAGCGCATTGCCCAGGTTGTACCAGGCCTTTGCCTGCAAAGACGGATCTTCCGTTGCAATGGCCTGTTGGTACGCATCGAGTGCCTCTTGAAATTCGGCAGACTCGTAAAGCGCATTTCCTTCGTTGAAGCGGATGAGCGGTGATGTTGGGCTTTCTCGCAACGCATCGAGATAGCGTTCCCGCGCTTCGTCGAACCGGCCTTCGTCGAAAAGCTTATTGCCTTCGCGCACAGGACCTCGGCCCCGTTGAGCGACGATGTCCACCGGCGTGGACAAGGCAAGGAGCGTCGTGCCAACGATGATAGAAGCCGAATTCAAGAATCTCACTGAAACCTTCCCTTCCATTCTGATACTACACGTCTTCTGTCCGGTATGAGCCACTCAGCGGCGAAGGCTAACAGTGCAAGGCCGAGAAAGAGTTGGTATTGTTCTTCGAACTGGGTGAATCGTTGCGCGTCCAGCTGTCGGTCCTCACCGCCGGCAATCTCGTCTGCTAGCTCATCAAGCTCGCTTTCGCCTGCCGACGCCGCAAAATATCGTCCTCCGGTTTCCCGCGCGATGTCTCGCAAAGTCCGCTCGTCCAGTCGAGACAACACAATACTTCCGCTCGAGTCACGAATGAACCCACGCTCGACACCGTTGGCATCGATGTCCGGAATGGGAACACCGTCTGTTGAACCAATGCCCACCGTATGAATGGTGACGCCGGCTTCTGCGGCGCGCTCGAGTCCGGTTGCGATGTCACCCTCATGGTCTTCGCCGTCGGTTATGAGAACGAGGATTCGGTATTGCGGTTCACCTGCTTCGAAAGCATCAACAGATCGAATCAGCGCCTCGCCGAGATTGGTGCCTTGTACGGGAATGAGGTCTGGGCCCATTGCCTGGAGAAACATTCGAGCTGCGGCGTAGTCGACCGTCAACGGACTCTGGACGAACGCTTCGCCAGCGAAAGCCACTAAGCCCACACGGTCACCCTCGAGCCGATCGAACAAAGATGAGATTTCGAATTTTGCTTTTTCAAGCCTGCTTGGCACGATGTCCCTGGCCAGCATGGATGCCGAAACGTCGAGTGCAATCATGACGTCTTTGCCCTCGCGGCGAACGGTTTCGATACGTGTGCCAAACTGCGGCCGCGCCATTGCACCGATCAATAGGGACACACCGATCAAGATGAGTACGGTCTTAATCATGCGGGCTCGTTTGCTCACACTCTTGCTCAACCTGGCGACCAGGTCTGCATTGCCGAACCGACTGATGGCTTTACGACGCGCGGCAACGGTCCACCACAAAAACACCGCCAACATTGGCACCAATACGTATGCATAAAGGTAGAGCGGGGAACCGAATCGAAACATGTTACGGAATTTTCCTCAACCTTGTATTTGCAAGGCCAAATTCGGCCATGAGCAACAGGAATCCAAGTGCGGCCGGGTAATGGAATAGTTCGCCATACTGTGTAAATTGCTCGACTTCAATCGCCGTCCGTTCCAACGCGTCGATTTCTTCATAAATCTGTTGAAGACTTTCCCGGTTGGTAGCTCTGAAGTATCTGCCACCGGTGAGTTCGGCTGCTTCGCGCAACGTAGTCTCGTCAATATCGACACGGACATTGACATAGCGCCGTCCGAAGGTTGGATCATCCACCGGATACCGGGCTTCTCCACGTGTTCCGGCGCCGATTGTGTAGACACGGACTCCCAACGTACGTGCGAGTTGTGCGGCGGTGATTGGGTCTATCTCCCCCCGATTGTTCCGACCGTCGGTGAGGACGATGACAACACGTGACGCCGCACGACTGTTTTGCAATCGTTTGACCGCGGTGGCGATGCCCATGCCAATGGCGGTGCCGTCCGCGATCAGGCCAACTTCGAGGGTCCGAAGAAAATTCGCGACGATGCCGTAGTCCAGAGTTAAAGGTGCCTGTGTGTAAGCCTCCGCCGCGAACACGACAAGACCGATGCGGTCGCTCCGTCTACCGCTGACAAATTCGGCCGCAACCTCTTTTGCCGCCTCAACACGGTTGGGACGCAGGTCCTCTGCCAACATGGAACTCGAAAGATCCAACGCGAGCATGATGTCGATGCCCTCCGTCGTTACCGTGTCGCTGGTTATCCCGGTTTGTGGGCGGGCAAAAGCGACAATGAGCGCTGATAGGGCCAGCAGTCGTAACGTTGGCAAGATGTGGCGAAACCAACCCGCGCGGATACCGGCTGCCACCTTAACACGCTCGACGTTGGAATAACGGATCGCGGATCCGCGGCGCGATCGGAATTTCCCAAACCAGATGGCCAGTAATGGGATCGTCGCGAGCAAGATCAGAAATTGCGGGTCGGCGAATCGGTAGAACATCACGCGGCCGTGGCGTTGTCGCTGGCAGTTGTGGCAACCGCAACGACGGTGTCAGTCACACGTGTCACATCGACCAGTGTGCGGGCTGACTGGACCAGCTGCCGGCATTTCTCAAGAGACGGCCGGTGTTTGGCGAATTTCACGAGGTCAGACCGCTCGAAGAAGTCCCGAAATTGGTCGAGTGCTCGATAGTCAAGTCGAAATGGCTCGAGACCGTTCATGATATCGCCGGACGCCATCTCCATTGCCGGCACATCGTAGCGCCCTTCGATGTAAACACGGATGATTTGTGAAACTTCGGAATACCATCGTTGAATTTCTTCGTTTTCAAGCAGCGACGATCGTTCGAGGCGGTCGAGCGCCTCGTATGCGATGACATGGGCCGGTTGTGGCGGGGCAGCGACCCGCGCAGGCATGACGGGTTTGTCGCGTTGTCTTATGCGGCGATAGACAAACCATCCTCCTACAAGCACCGCAATTGCCACGCCGAGCCAGAGGGCAACCACGATCCAACTGAGCGGTATATCGAGTGGCGGTTTGATGCCCCGGATGTCTTCGGAACCATCCAACCCGACGGTTGCAATGACGACATCGAACGCATCACTGTGTGCCAGGGTTGTGTCGCCGGAGGTCCCGATCACAGGGAACGCAATGGCCGGGAAGGTCAATTCGCCTAATTCGAACGCCGCCACGACATAAGTCGCTTCCGCGCGGACAGTTCCGTCAGTGACCGGTGATGACGTAGGTGCTTGCGAGGTCAATTGCTCAAATGGGGAAATGTTAGGCAGCGAATCAGGCCAGAGAACGGCCGCGCCCACGGCGTGGTCGATCGTAAATCGAAGCGTGACACGGTCGCCGACGGTGACATGGTCGGCGCTGGCAACTACCTGGGCAGTAGTTGGCATCTGGGCATCCAGACGCGAGCTAAACCCCGGCGTGGAAGCCGTTACCAGGAAAAGGCTCCAATTTCGTATTCCTATATACGGCGTCATCGGTCTGTTGGTATTGATGAAGCCTGCGGTTTACCGGCTGCGACGTGCGCGCTGGCGAAAAAACGTAGCGAGCGATCGATAATCTCGTTGTTCAGTGCCAACCTCCACGAAATCGACTTTCATCGAACGAAAGAGACGTTCACGCTCCGTTTTTTGTTCCATGGCGATCTGCTCAAAATTGTTTCGAATGCGTGAATCTGACGTATCGACGAGAAACATCTCGCCCGTCTCCGCGTCTTCGAGTTCCATAAACCCCACGGCCGGTAGACGTTCCTCTCGGGGGTCCGTCAGCTGGATGGCCACCACATCATGTCTCCTGCCGGCGACCGTGAGGGCGCGTTCGTAGTTCGTGGTCAAAAAGTCTGATACAAGGAAGACCACCGCGCGTCGTCGCGTGACGTTCGTCAAGAACGCCAACGCGTCCTCGAGGTTGGTACCACGGCCCTTGGGTTCCAAGAAGAGTAGCTCGCGAAGTATCCGCAACACGTGACTGCGCCCCTTGCGTGGCGGTATAAACTTCTCAACGTGATCGGTAAAAATGATTAATCCGACTTTGTCGTTATTCTTCACCGCGGAGAACGCCAACAACGCGCAGACTTCGACGGCCATTTCGCCTTTCATACGTTCGACGGTGCCGAAGTCGCCAGAACCGCTAACGTCAACAACGAGCATGACGGTGAGTTCGCGTTCTTCTTCGTGGACTTTCACGTACGGCGCGCCAACACGCGCGGTCACGTTCCAATCGAGTGTTCGGATGTCGTCGCCGTACTGGTATTCCCGTACCTCGGCGAAGTTCATTCCACGGCCCTTGAAAACAGAGTGGTATTCTCCGGAGAATACATCGTTCACCAGACCCCGTGTCGAGATTTCGAGGCGGCGAATCTTTTTTAAAATCTCTTTGGGGATCAATGGTCGGCAGCCTTCGGCTGCCGGTTACCGGCTGCCAGCTGCCAGCCACCCGCTGTTCGAGGTCGTGTGCTGAGATCGGTGAGTGTCGTCATTTACGGGACTTCTATTTTGTTTAGGACGCGTTGTACGACGTCTTCTGAGGTGACTTCTTCGGCTTCTGCTTCGTACGTTACAATGACTCGATGTCTGAGAACGTCCATTGCCATGGCGCGTACGTCTTCGGGTGTGACGTACCCGCGGCGTCGCAAGAAAGCGTGAGCTTTGGCGGTGCGGGCAAGGCAGATGGAGGCGCGTGGCGAACCGCCGTATGAGATGAGGTCCTCGAGATCGTCGAGACCGTAGCTCTTTGGATCCCGGGTGGCGAAAATCAAA
>JAZDDD010000521.1:0-7278 GCA_036679545.1 Gemmatimonadota bacterium
CCGATCGGGTCGGTGACCGGCGCAAGTGGAATCCACGCCTGCGCATTGTATGGAAAGTCGAACCCGGTTGGCATAACACCGACGACAGTGAACGGTTCACCATCGAGTTGTATCACGCGTCCCAACACGCTATCGGCAGATGCAAAATTGGAACGCCACAATGCGTCTGACAGTACGACTACTCTCTCACGCCCCACCTCCTCCGCGACATTTATCCACCGCCCCATGACCGGAGCCACGCCAAGAACCCGTGCGAAATCGGCGGACACTTCGCGTGACAATACCCGTCTCGCTCGATCTTCACCCGTCAATGTGTGCGAGGAATAGGCCCAGATAGCGAGGTCTTCGAACACGCCACTGCCGTGGAGATCCACATAGTTCCCATACGCCACCATGCGAGCATTGGGATTGTCGCGTTCGCGTTCGTAAACCCGAACGAGTTGCTCTGGTTCGGAATATGCCAGGGGTGTGAGCATCACGCCGTTGACGATCGTGAAGACCGCTGTCGTGGCACCAATGCCTAAACCCAACGTGAGCAACGCCACGACCGTGAATCCGGGTTCGCGTGCTAGCGTGCGAGTGCTCAACCTCAGTTCGCGACCGATGCCACCCACCACATTGGATCGAAGCGAGCGAACCGCCAACGTCGTGCCAGTTCGATCGCGCCGCAACGCGACGCTGGTACGAAGCACATCAACAACGGTGTGACTCCAAAAACGCATGGAACCAACCACACCCGCGAACTCGCGGCGTTGACGGTCCGCGCGGTAGGTACTCAAGAGGTCATGCGCAAACGTCGCACGAAAGGAACGGGGATAAAGCCGGACCAAGTTCAAGAAGAAACGTTCGCCGATGGTTCCCGGCTTATGCTCGGCGGGATTGATCATGAGGTTCAGGACCTCCCATCGACCAACGCATTGGCGCGGGCAAAGCGTAACACGCGATCCATTCGTGCGAACTCCGCCTTGAGGGACGCTTTACCCGCGGGTTTAATGCGATACACCCTTCCCCGGCGGGCGTCCGCAACACCTTGGACGACTCCTTCATCAATGAACCCACGACGTTGGAGACGTTGGATTGCCTGGTACAAACTGCCCGAGCCAAGAATGAAGCCGTTGCCAATTCGGTCTTCGATTTCTCGTTTTATGGCGTATCCGTGTTTAGCGCCCCGTGTCAGGCTCAAAAGGACGTCGACGGCAACAATTGAAAGAGGTCGGTCGTCACTGGTTCGTTTGGTTGTCATCTCAACCTATCACAGAGATACATGTCACGATGTGACATATAATGTGGGAACTCACCTCATATTGCAACCTTGCGGGCCGCGCGACCCCACATATCATTTGCGGTCCCCCCAAAACACCCAGTGGAGGACATCATGACCCCGCAAACGATGACCATGAAAGACGGTCTCCTCGCAGAGTTCGACTATGAGATGGCGACGTTGCGGAAACATCTCGAACAGGTTCCAGACGACAAGCTCTCCTGGAGTCCGCATGCCAAATCAATGACACTCGGCAGGTTAGCCAGTCATCTCGCCGAAATACCATCGTGGGCTGTGAGCATGACGGAACAGAGTGAGTTTGACATCGCTCCGCCGGACGGCTCATTCGACTACGTACCCGCGGATCTGGGGTCGCGATCGGAGATTCTCAATTTATTCGACACACAAACCGCCGAAGCACGAGGTTTGATCGACGCCAAGAACGATGCGGAACTGATGGAACCGTGGAGTTTCAAAAAGGGTGGCCAAGTCATGATGACGTATCCGAAAATGGTGGCTATCCGAAACCACATCATCAAACATGCGGTCCATCACCGAGGACAGATCACAGTGTATCTCCGGCAGGTGGGTGTGTCCGTGCCGCAGACGTACGGCCCGACGGCCGATTATCCGGATATGTGAGTTGGGAGCGGACTCCAATATACTTCATGAACCGCCGAACCTTCATCCGCCGAACCGGGTCTGTCATCGTGACGGCGGGTGGTTTCGCGTCCTGCGCACGCCGTCCATCCTTTGGCTCCAATCCTTTCACGTTGGGGGTGGCTTCCGGCGATCCGCTGCCCGACGGAGTCGTTCTTTGGACACGACTGGCACTTGACCCGTTGAACGGTGGCGGTATGCCACGCGAGAGTTTCACGTTGACCTGGGAGATCGCGCGAGACGACACCATGCGCGACGTTGTGCAACGTGGCACTACCGTCGCCACGCCGGACTACGGCCACTCGGTGCATGTAGAGGTCGACGGACTCGAGTCAGACCGGTGGTACTGGTATCGTTTCCACGGCGGTGGCGAAGAGAGCGTTGTGGGTAGAACACACACGACCCCGCTTCGCAACGCACCGACGGACCGCCTGCGCTTCGCATTTGCGTCATGCCAACATTACGAGCAGGGATTGTACACGGCGCTCGGTCATTTGGCGGAGGAGGACGTGGACCTCGTCGTGCATCTCGGCGACTACATCTACGAGGACGGCGGCAGCAACGACCGGGTGCGCCGCCACACGGGCAATGAGATCCAGTCGCTAGATGACTATCGCAACCGCTACGCTCTCTACAAAAGCGATCCGGCCCTTCAGGCCGCGCATGCCGCGTTTCCCTGGCTCTTGACGTCGGATGATCACGAGGTGGACAACAACTACGCCGGTGCAGTCTCCGAACACGCCGACGTGTCACGCGACGTGTTGCTCGCGCGGCGTACCAATGCGTACCGGGCCTACTACGAGCACATGCCGTTGCGTACACGATCGCTGCCGTCCGGTCCCGACATGCAACTGTACCGCGCCGTCTCGTTTGGATCGTTGGCGCGCTTCTTTGTGCTCGACACACGTCAATACCGGAGCGATCAATCCTGCGGTGACCGCAACAAGCCAACGTGTTCGGAGATGTACGTCGCCGACCGGACCCTGATGGGTACTAAGCAAGAGGCATGGTTGGATCGCGAGCTCACGTCGTCTACCGCACAATGGAATGTACTGGCGCAACAGGTCATGGTGGCGCCGGTGGATCGGGCGTTTGGTTCGGACGAGGTGTATTCGATGGACCAATGGGGTGGTTATCCAGCGGCGTTGGAACGGTTGGTGGAATCGTTGCACACGATTCGGCCCGCCAACCCGGTCGTGTTAACCGGCGACATCCACTCCAACTGGGTCAACGACATTAAGAAGGATTTTCGTGACATGTCGTCCCAAACGTTGGCCACCGAACTCGTGGGGACCTCTCTCAGTTCCGGCGGAGACGGGCGAGAAGCATGGGACAGCACCGCGGATATACTCAGCGAGAATCCGTTCGTGCGTTGGTTCAACGGCCAGCGAGGTTACGTTCGTTGCGACGTCACCAAAAATATGTGGCGGGCGGACTATCGCATCGTCCCGTACGTGACACGTCCCGGTTCGGGTATCGAAACGCGTCGTTCGTTCGTCGTGGAAGATGGTCGCGCGGGGGCGCAGGTGGCATAAACCTCCAACCTTCTGGCTGCGCGGTTGTTATGAAGACGGAACCGTCCGCGCTAGGAATCTCGCCGCCAAGGCTTCTCGATCGACCGCCGTGCCACGGAGGTAGACCGCGTCGATACGCCTTGTGTTCGTGATGTCGTCGAGAGGGTTACCATCCAGTACAACAAAGTCCGCACGTTTGCCCGCCGCCAGCGTTCCCACGTCGGCCAAATGCATCAACTCGGCAGCGTTTCCCGTCGCCGCCGCAATGACTTCGGCGGCGGTCATCCCGGAGCGCACCATGTCTTCCATCTCGAGATGGACCGCCCACGGCGTGCTCCCGTCAGTGCCAAATGCTATCTTCACACCCGATCGAGATTGACCGCGCGGTTGCAACACGAGTTCGAGTCCAAGGGCATCGAGAACAACCATGACCTTCTCGATGCTGGCCCGACGTTTTCCGTGTTCCAATTCGATCAAAAAACGCCGGCTCACACCGAGAAGATCAGCGGCCTGGTCCAGAGTCATGCCGGCCACCTTTCGGCGGGCGCGGATTGCAGCTCCCAGGTCCTCTAGGTTATGGATTTTCATAGTTCCCTACAGGGAACTATAGTTATTCTATCAAACGAATACAAGACTGTAGTCCCTCTTAGGGAACTATCGTGATTCGGTGAACGCCCAATCCATGAAAGTCCTTTCAAAGGGACTAATCAGAACACAATGTAGACGGCGTCCACCGCCTAATCTGCCCCCCGGCACCTCTTGGCCCGGACCCACCCCTACGGCCCCTACCTATTGCCGTATCTTTACAAACGACGGGGTTGGTGCCCGTCCAACCAGCGTCCGTCGCGCCCCCTGCGTGGCTGACGCGCCAGAGAAGGAGGTCCGTTATGCGACCTGTCTTGTCGGTTCTCGTTTGCAGTATCCTCCTCGTCTCATCGCTCGCTTCCACCTCAAAGTGTGCCGTCGCACAGCTCATTGGAATCAAGACGGTCCCGGTGGCGGCGGGAGAACAGTTCGCGATCTTCCCGTCGCTCAACCGGAGCATGGGCGGCGCTTTCATTGCGATGGACGATCCCCTATTGGACCCGTTCGTGAACCCGGCCAAGGGCGGGCGGGTAACGGCACCGTTGTTTTTCAGCTCGCCCACTTTTTACAGCGTGTCGGAGGGCAACGGTGTCACGCGGACGCTGCCGGTAGGAGCGTTGTTCGCATCGCAACGTTGGTTCGGTGGGGTGATCGCCGCCACCCAACACATCGAAATGGGCCGTGGGTTTGCTAACAGTTTTCTCCCCGTCGATCCGGCCTCCACGGTGGTCCTGCCGCCAAGAGAAGCATTGGCTGAGAAATCCTCGACGAACAAGTACTTCCAAGGAATGGTCGGTCGGGCCTTCGGGAATGGGCGATTTGCGTTGGCGGCCAGCGCGATGTTAGCCGATCTCAACATGCTCGACGGTATCGACCAACTGTTCGTCAATGCATGGGAGATCGACGAGTTCGGGCACATGGAGGATTATCGGCTCGGATTCACCGGAACCTTTCCCGGAGAACGAACGCTCGAAGCGGTTCTCGTCCACAACCGATTCAGCATGACTCACGACGTCACGTCGGTGAACTGGACCCTCACGGACTCACTCAACTGGCGCTTTACACCTGCGGTGAGCCAAGAAGCCAACCTCGACCAGACCAATACGTGGGGACTTCACGTGGGTTACGTGCAACCTATTGGCAAATCCGCGTGGCGTGTCGGCGGTATCTTGACCGCAAACCGCAAGCAACATCCCAAGATCCCGACCTTTGACTTGGCGACCGTCGAATTACCGCAAGCCCGTTTGATTCCCAGAGATCCCGGCGACAGTTGGGCATACAACATCGGTCTCGGGATCTCAATGCACGAGCGGAATACCACCTTCGGATTGGACGCGGTGTATGAACCTGCGGTGAGCTACACCTGGGCCGATGACACGAGGGACGTGACCACCGCGGACGGTAGCATCATTCCAGTCGGCGGCAAGACGGTGGAAAACTGGTTCGTCTTCTCCAATGCCTCGGTCAACATGGGGATCAATCAGGACGTGGACAACACCGCGTTCCAACTCGGCCTGCGCATGCACAGTGTTGACTATCGCCTGCGGCAACAAGACCACGTGGAGATGACACGCCGCACGCAGAACGAAGAGTGGATCGAGTGGACGCCGAGCTGGGGTTTTCGCGTCAGGTTCTCGAATATCGAGTTGCGGTACCAGGGATGGGCGTCTTCCGCGTCCCACTTCCCGTTCATCGACCTCAGCGACCTCTTCGGCGACAATCTGTTACAAGTGAGCAACCCGGACATCCTCGCGGCTCCCCGTGGGGATTTGGCGATCCCGGACCTGACCGTGACCAGCCATCGTTTGGCGATCTCGGTGCCCATCCGGTGACGGTGGCTGGTATGACGAACAACTCGAGGGGACGATGATTGAGCGGAAGCGGACATGTTTCAATGGTGAGCGCTTGGTGTTCGAGCCGAGCCCACCATTGGCATCCTGGGTTGATGGCGTCCGCATCGACGACGCTCCCGAACCGTTGGATCGACCGGCTCCCCGCCGCATCGTCCCGGATCGAAGCGCCCACCTCATCTACCTATCGATTCTCGGCACCCGGACAGTTGGTGGGCCGCGCGGTATCGGCCGGAACGTCAGGACTTGCATACATCGGTCCTCGCAGTGTGTTCAAAGACATCGAACGCCGTGGTCGCGCCATGACGGTGATCGTGTCCTTGAGACCCGGCGCCGCAGCCGGACTGTTGCGTCACCCGGTGTGCGAGATTGTGGACGTCGCGGTGCTGGCGAACGAGGTGTTGTGCGAGGACGTCGCACGCCTGGTGGATCGCCTCGATGGGGCACCACCTACGACCGCGATGATCCCGATCATCACCCACGAGCTGGCAAGTCTGTCGAAACGCGTGAGGTTCGACCCGTTCGTTCAGGAGGCGATCCGTCGCATCCAGATGTTCCGCAACGGACCCTGTCTGCGGGATCTGGCGAACGACCTCGGTGTGGGCGAGCGCCGCCTCCGGGAGCGATTCAGTCAAACGGTGGGCCTGAGTCCCAAGCGCTTCGCCCGCATCACCCGCATGGAGCGGGTGTTCGATCATTTGCCACGACAGTCGGACCGCACCTGGAGCCGCATCGCGCACGAAGCCGGTTACGCGGATCACTCTCACATGATTCGAGACTTCAGCGAGTTGTTGGGAGAATCACCGACGCGTTTTGCGGCCCGTCTGCGACAGACCGCCTGAGTTTGCTCCTCGCGCCGACATTAGCTGGCCAATCGCCGTTGCTCAAGGATACTTGCGACGACCGGTTCGCCGTTTTGTCCAAGACATGCGTCCTTGCCCGGTTGCGATGCCCGAACGCGAGCGGTGGTTGCGTGCGGTTCGGGTGTACGTCGATTCGCTCGCCCAACAGGGCGCGTTTGACCGGCCAATGATCGATATTCGGTTCGTACTGTCCGGCGTCCCGGGCATGGGATGACGATGCCCACGTGGACCACACGGGCGTTGAGCGATGCCGAGTCGGTGTATCGATCGTGCGTGTGGGAGATGCAGGATAAGTGGAATCAGACTTGGGCCGACGACGTGGTTCCTCTGGTCGAACGTTTCGAGGTGCAGATCGTTTCCGAGTTGGAGCGGTTGTATCGCCGCAAACTGTTCTTCGGAGGCCTTGGGCGATGTCTGGAACTGATCCCGGAACGTCTCGGCGAAAGCGTCCGGAAAAATGTCCGGGACCCAGACTCAATCCCGCTTAAAATGGCGTCCGCCACGTCCTGCGGTGTGGCCTTCTCCATCTCGATCCCCTTCGCCAT
>JAZDDD010000522.1:0-2520 GCA_036679545.1 Gemmatimonadota bacterium
TTTCCGCCCTCCGAAAGGCCGGAGGACCGGGCTGGGTTCCACTTGGCTATCTGTTCGTCGCTTCTGGATTCTTCATCCTGGCATTCTATTCCGTCATTGCCGGATGGGCACTGCGTTTGGGCTTGGAGGCCATCTTCGTGGGGTTGCCGGGGGATGCGGCTGCCCACTTTGGAGATATCTCGTCGGGGCCACTTGCGGCGGTTTTTCACCTTGTCTTCATGGCGCTGACAGTGTTCGTGGTCAGTGGCGGGGTGAAAAAGGGAATCGAACGTGCGGCCACGATTCTCATGCCGGCGCTGTTCGTCATCCTCGTTGGACTTGCACTGTGGGCCGTAGGTCTGGACGGTGCGGGCGAGGGGTACCGTTTTTACCTGACACCGGACATCTCTGGCATTTTTAACCCGCAGACAATCGCTGACGCGGCGGGGCAGACGTATTTTTCTCTTAGTCTCGGTATGGGTGCGCTGCTAACGTTCGCATCCTATTTGGGAAAAGAGCACAACCTTCCCCGGGAGTCCTCTATCATCGCCGCGGCCGACTTTGGTGTGGCGTTCATCGCGGGGCTCGTCGTGTTCCCCGTAATCTTCGCGCTGGGATTCAGCCACCTTATCGAGGGGCTCGCGCCAGGAGATGCGGAAGGCGTGTTGTTCATTGCCTTGCCCGCGGCGTTCGACTCGATGGGTGTATTTGGCCGGGCGGTAGCCATCTCCTTCTTTGTCGCGTTGATCGTCGGTGCGCTCACATCGACAATCTCCCTGCTCGAGGTGGTGGTTTCATCGTTGATGGACGAAACAAAGATCGAACGCAAGAAGCTTGCGTACACCATCGGTGCGGCGATCGCGGTGGTGGGTCTTGCCCCCGCCTTCGACATTCAGTGGCTTGTTCGCATGAACAACTGGGCGGGCACTCTGTTCCTCGGTATCGGTGCGTTTGCGACGGTAGTTTTTGTCGGTTGGTTCATGGATGACCCGGTGGGTGAACTTGCGGTGGGCGCCGGTGCATTGACGAGAAAGACACTCAGGTTGTGGTATCTCTTGACGAAATACGTGCTCCCTGTCATCACTGGCACCGTTTTGTACTTCATGATTCGGAACCTGTTCTTCAGCTCGTGATTTCGTGACGAGGGGAGGCACGCCAATCGACCCCTCCAGTTTTTCAGCGCGTATCATCTGACCACACCGGATATACCCATTGCGGATATAGACTGCATGGGTATATTGCGATATGAAGAAGCCAAAATCTGATATCGAGGACTTGCTCCCCATTCCGTTGGCCACGTTTCACATTCTGATGTCCGTAGCACATGGCGAGCGGCATGGTTACGCCATCATTCAGGACGTGTCCGCCCGTACAAACGGGGAATTGCGGCTCAGCGCTGGCACGTTGTACCGCTCTATCCAGCGTATGCAAGAGCAGGGAATGATCGTGGAGGCGCTCCGGCGCCCCGCGGCGTCGCGTGACGACGAACGTCGTAGGTACTACCGCATCACCCCGTTTGGAACAGGCGTTGCCAACGCTGAGGCAGCACGACTACAACGGTTGGTACAACTCGCGCGGTCCAGTGGCTTTGCATCGGGGAGGGCGTAATGCCGCTCTATCGTCTATTGCTCTGGTTGTACCCGGCGGGATTCCGCGCCGCCTACGGGGATGAAATGTGTGCCGTCTTCGCGGAGAAACGGCGGCGTGCCAAGGGCGTTGTGTCCCTTATTGCCCTGTGGTTTGAAGTCGGGTTTGACGTGATACGTCACGCCGTTCCCCTGCACGCTGACGCATTGCGTCAAGACTTGCGTTACACCGGGCGTTCTCTGTTCCGGTCTCCAGGATTCGCGTTAACAGTTATCGGCGTATCCGCCCTTGGGATTGGCGCCAACACTGCGGTGTTCACAGTGGTTGATCGTGTTTTGGTTCGTCCACTCCCGTTTGATGAGCCAGACAGATTGGTTCGCGTGTGGGAGTCGCCACCCGGGTACTCCCGGATGGAGGTGTCGCCCCCGAACTACCGTGACTGGGTCGAAATGACCACGTCCTTCGACGTCATGACGCCGTATAGTCGTAGTTCGGCAAATCTCGTGGGCGAGGGTGATCCGGAAAGGGTCCAGGGAGCCGATGTCGGTTTGGCGTTACTTCAGACGTTGGGCGTTCAACCGGTGTTGGGTCGCTACTTCTCGCCAGAGGTGGACTCCGATGATGCCGTACCAACTGTCGTTCTCTCCTACGGCTTGTGGCAGCGAACATTCGGTGGCAGTCTGGACGTATTGGGGAAAAGCGTCGTACTGGATGACAAGCCGTTCACTATTATCGGTGTGATGCCGTCTACGTTTCTGTTTCCGGATCGGAGCGCAGAATATTGGTCGGCTCTCCGACTCACGCCCGACGATTTTGAAGATCGAAACAATAACTACTTGGAGGTGCTCGCGCGATTGAAGAGCGGCGTATCACTCGAGATGGCGCGGGCCGAGATGCGTCAAGTGATGACACAACTCGAGGCCGCGTATCCGGCCGAGAACGAACGCAACAGCG
>JAZDDD010000523.1:0-9889 GCA_036679545.1 Gemmatimonadota bacterium
TGCGCGAAGGCTACCTGGATCGGATTGGCGGTCGATTCACCGCCGCACGCCGTGAGGCTGATAGCGATGAACGCACCCACGGAGATGTAAAGTCGGGATACCACGGGGGAAAAGCTACGCGGCTAGTGGGGGTGAATCAACTGGCAATGTGGTGGCGGGGCGATTGGCCTAAGTCGTTATTGGACAACTTGTTATGGGCGTGTTGTTCGAGCGCAACAAACGCTAAAATGTTGGCCCTAGGCTTAGAGTCCAGTACGGGTTGTGCCCACCCCGACTGAGCGGTTTGGTGAAGTCCGCCCGAGCCACGAAAAAACCCACAATGTTACTGCGAAGGGAAACACCCCAAGACGTCAGGGGTTGGCGAACCCTCGCTTTGTCTGCGTTTTGACTGCGTGACAACGTGAGCTGCGAACCGTCACTCCAGGCGATTCCGGCATCGAAAAAGACCGCGCCTTCGAGGGGCGGGAAACCGGTTGGCAAAAAACTGAGTGGTTCTACGAGTGGTAGTCGCAGCTCGGCGTTGAACACCGCGACACGAGACCCGATTAGTTGATTCAACTCTTTACACAGGCCCTCACCCGTGTTTGATGAGCACTCCGAACGCCGAAATGATCCCGCCGTGTAACCTCGCAACAGGTCGGGAACACCGAGGAAGACTGGGAACGAGCGGGAATCGCGTCCAAATCGACCAAAAAACATGAACCGGGTGGCGAGTGTGAATGCGCCCACCACCGGATCGTAGCGTCGTGTGTCGAGCAAGACTTGGTGGAATTTCCATGTCCCGATGCCTGGCGCGTATTCAAGCCGGTTACGACGTCCGCGTAACGGTCCAACTACGTATGGTATCGAGTTGTCGAAGACCCACGCCACGGAAGGTTGGAGGTAGCTCGCACCCCCGAAGTTTGTGCGTTCCACATTCTGATCGATGATGAAGCCACCCGTGGGATCGAATATGCTTTGTAAGTTGACTTCACCGATGTCCATGTTGACCGCACGCAGTCGGTACTCGATGCGGCTGAATCGGCTGAACGGACGGTAAGCCTCTGCGAATGCTTCCCTCACAATGAATCGTTGTAGTCGTTGGTTGAGGACCCGTTGCCCGGCGGCATCCATCGTGAGGCTGGCACCGGCAAAATAGAAATACGGGGTCTGTTGGACACCAACCGCCCAGTTTGTGCGTCGGGCCATGTTGGCGTAAATGGCCGTGACCTGCGACTCTGCAAGACGGCCGTTGACCTGCCCACCCAAGAGTAAACGGCGGTTACCCATCATGTCGGAAAGTGCAACGGCTGCACCTCCAAATACGCCACCGCCAAAATTGTCACGCACGTAGCCAAACTGCGGTTGCGTGAAATAGTCGATTCGTAAGGTTGGCGAGTAGCGCGAGTGCTCGAAGTCGTTTGTGTCGGGAAGCGCCATTGCGACATTGTCGAGCAGTTCCTTCACCGAAACACCCTGTAACGGCTGCGAGCGCATACCAGATCGTGGTATCGAACCGAAACTCCGGCCCATGCGACGTGGGTTGTTTGCATCAGACGGACCGGTGGTCGAACGCTGCGGGCCGGCCACGACGGTACGGGGTTGTACAGGATAGGGCAATCCCTTCAACGCGATGGGATGATCAATAGTGTACACGTTGTACTCGCCGTTCTCGTAGTACGTGAAGGCAAGTCGGTCGGCCTCTCGCGCCCAAGAGATAGCCGGCGACGTCGGTGTGATGCCGGATATGCCGGTAAACACATTGGTGAGCTGGTAAACGGTTTGATCGGCGGATTCATACAGAAAAAGGTTGTTTACGCCGGTCCGGTCAGAAAGAAACGCGAGCGACTTGCCGTCGGGGGACCATTGAGGATTCGTATTGCTCCCTTGGCTCCATGGGAGGATATCGATGTCACCCGTGGATAGGTTCAATAGAGCAACTGATAGCGGTCCGGGAGTCAACTCATCAAAATTGGCCGTTGCACTACGGTCGGTAACGAACGCAATGGTCTTACCGTCGGGTGACCATGCCGGGTGTAAGTCCGCATGGCGATCATTGGTCAACCGGTGCAGGTTCGTGCCATCGAAATTTACGAGAAAAAGATCCGACACGCCGCCATCAAGGCCGGTGAACACGAGTTGCCTGCCGTCCGGACTCCATGTTGGATTGGTGAGGCCAGCAATTGGCACCTTGATCCTGCGATCGACTTTGCGGCGTTGGACATCGAATACCACGAGGTCATCGCGACCACCGTGTTGCGCGGGGAACGCGAAAAGTTTGCCGTCGGGCGACCACGCACCGACCGAGTTTAGGAAACGGAGACTTTCGAAGTTGGCGGAAAATGCGCCCTTCACCAAACGTCGTTTAACCGCTCCCGTTTGCACGTCGGCCAAATACAGATCCACCGAGAACGAGCCGGCTTCGGAAAAGTACGCGACTTCCGTTCCGTCCGGTGACAACGCCGGCGATACGTGAAGTCGGCCGGTTGATCGTTCGCGGGAAACCGTTGTTTGCGCGATGGCGGATGCTGGGTGTGTGATGGCGGTATCGGGCAAGTGTTGGGCACGAACTGCGTTGTGCCATGCTTGCGATAAATCACTCAGACTCATACCCAACGCCCGGCGCATCCCCGTTTCCACTCCACCACTTGCCACACCGTGGAATATCTCCGCTATGGCGTCGTCGCCCCAGCGCTCGCCGATGTACGCCATCAACGCATGGCCGAATCGATACGGAAAGATCCTCCCGTCGTGAGTGAGCTGGTCGATTGTGGGAAGGTGTCCCTCCACCGCGGCGTCTCGAATCCACATATCGGTGGAGGTATGACTTGACCCCACAGAGAGATACTCTGCCATGCCTTCCATGAGCCACAATGGCGGCTGCACGGCAATGAGCCGTTCCAGTCCCGCACCAACGTGCCCGCGAGCAAAAATGTCGAACTGGAATTGGTGGACGATTTCGTGCTGCAGGACGTGTTCAAAATCCTCGTAGGAACCGGTAAACGGGAGCATGACGCGATGCCGAAGCGCGTCCGTGACACCTTGAACCCCTTCGCTGATATCGGTCAGATTGTTTTGTTGAAAATCTGCGTGTGACGCGTACAGAATGATGGGTTGTCGTTCGCGGTACTGATGGTTGAGCAGACGGGATAGACGTGCGTAGGATCGTTCCGCCATTCTCGCGGCGTCCAGGGCGACATCGCGGACGCCATCGTAGTAATAGACGTCAAAATGCTCGGTGTGGATGAGATTGAAGTCGAACGTGCGGTAGTTTACGCGGTTTTGGCCGAAATACTGCGCCTGAGCGGGGACCCAAGCCAGGAACGTCAACAGAAACGTGAATCCGGCCGTATGGCGCATAAAACTCCAGCGTTGCTGGTAGTGACTGCGCGGGAACGGCAGTTTGTTAGGCGTTCCCCTGCATCTTCGTGGCTGGTGCATCCGCCCAGAGGCGTTCCAATTGGTAGAACGCACGCAACGTTGGGTGAAACACGTGCACCACAACATCCACAAAATCCAAAAGCACCCACCGGCCCTGTGAGATTCCCTCAACGTGATGAGGCTTCATACTCACATCGGAAAGTGCGGCAATGACACTGTTTGCCAGGGCGCGAACATGTGTATCAGATGTTCCCGACGCAATCATAAAATAATCGGTGGCATCACTCAGATTACGCAAGTCAAGTGCCACAATATCGATCGCTTTTGAGTCCTCTAAGGCGCCGAGGGCCACGTGGAGAATGTTTGTTGGTATCGTTATGTCGGTCATTACGTGCCGGTGTTCTTTTTGTTACAACCGTTACTCTTCCTTGCGGACAGTGACCTGAATCTCGGGGCGAACATCGGTGTGAAGGCGCACCGGCACCTTATGGTCCCCCAAAACTTTGATTGGGTCGCGCATCTCGATGATGCGTTTGTCGATGGTGTGGCCGTGGGCTGCCAACTTTTCGGCGATGTCCGTCGTGGTGATGGATCCGAAGAGCCGGTCGCCGTCGCCGGTCTTTGCCGTGAACTCGAGTGTGAGTGACGTTAAGATCGCCGCGAGTTTATCGGCTTCGGACCGTTCCATCTCGATCAGTTGCCTGCGGCGTTTTTGTTCAGCTTCCACCCGACGCTTTGCGCCGTCGGTGGCTCGATAGGCCAGGTGTTTTGGAAGAAGGAAGTTGCGTGCGTATCCGTCCTTCACCTTCACGAGCTCTCCGGCCAGACCGAGTTTCTCGACGTTTTCTCGAAGAATTATTTCCATGATTACTGACTCACTTTGGATTGCCGCGTTCGTTTTCGTAAATCCAGACCCGTGTCTATCAGGCCCAGGATGATGATGCTTGGGACCATTATTCGCCACAAAAAAAGAATGGCAAGTACGGCTATCGTACCGACCAAGATTCGCGATCGACTTCGCCGGTTCCAATAAAACCAGGCGATCGCCGCGCCGCGAAGACCATACAACACCCCGGCGAGCATCAAAACGTTCACCGCCGGAATCCGCCACGCCGGTGTCTCCACTAACAAAGCGATACCCAAGGCCAATACTACCGGCCACCCCAGGTGTTCGCTAAAACGAAACTCCTCAAACTTCCGGACGGCGACGCCAGGAACCGGAATCCCTATGCGTGTCACCACATAGGTTGCCAGCGAGAGACCCGCAACCATTCGAATTGCGAACGTAGCCGGGAACAGATTGACGCTCAGATCCGGCAGTCCGCGTATCATGGTTTCCATTTGCGCCGCTGTGCCGTCGGCGCCGACCCCAAAAACGCCGGAAGATCCCGCCTGACCCGCAAGCCATACCTGCATGATGTATGACTGCACGAAAATCGCTCGTTGTTCGGTCCACCAGAGAACTTCAGCCCATGTACTGCCTAACAGACGGACGGCCAACGCCGCACCGATACTGGCCAAGACGACGGAGAGCAACGCTCGGTGGATGACCGCCCATCTCGTGGTTGTGGAGACGACCAAAAACGTGGCGGTCGCCATCACGCACCCTGCACGAACCAATTGTTCCGCCGGGTCGCCGACACTCCAAAGCCACCATAGTCCAATGCCACCAGTAAACGACGTCGCTACCACGAGACTGACTGACCGGTGTGGCGAGAGCAACAGGAGCGCCGCCAGTGGAACGGTAAACAGTCCGATGGGTGCGACAAGAACGAATCCGAATCCAAGGACAAACACCAAAAACCCGAGTCGTGCCCGGTGGGCGTGCTCGGGAATGAAGACCATCTAGGCGCTTGACCGTACGTACGGCAGCAGGGCCAGGTGCCGGGCCCGTTTGATTGCCGTTCCCAATTGGCGTTGGTGACGCGCGCACACTCCCGTCAGTCGAGAGGGCACGATCTTTCCGCGTTCCGTCACAAAGCGAGAAAGCGTCCGCTCGTCTTTGTAATCCAGAACGCGTGCCCGCGACTCACAGATTGAACAGGTCTTAACTCGGCCTCTCATCATGGTGTCACCTCGCCCGATTCGCCCGCTGTGGTAGCCGTCACGTCTTCAGCAACGGCCGTGGTGGATGCTTCTGCGACCGGCGTAGCTGGCGTTGCCGGTGATTCCGCGACCGGCGTACCTGGGCTTGCCGGTGCTGCCGCCTCGGCTTTGGGTTTGCCCGAACGGACTTCGTCATCACTGTCTTTACGGTCGTCCGGATGTTCAATCGGAACGGGAATCTCGCCCTCGTTCAGAACGATTAGGTGACGAATGATTGACTCGTCGAGTTTTACCGAACGTTCGAATTCATTCAGCTTGCTGCCGTCAGTCTTGAGGTTCACGACAACGTAGTGACCCACCTCGCTATTCCCGATGGGATAGGCCAGCGTTCGTTTGCCCCAGTGATTGGTCTCGAGGAGAAATTCGGATTCGTCTTCGGGTTTCAATAGCGCGTGATGCCGATCAAGTGACTCGTTGATCTGACTCTCATCTTTGGCGCTGTCGAAGATATATACGATTTCGTAACGACGTGTCACGACACCTCCCTTTGGTCATATGCGACCCCGCGTGGGTGTGGGCGGGGTAGGTGGATTTGCTTCAGTGGCTCCCAGTATACCCAGGCATGGTAAAGGTGGGTAGGGGCGTGTTCGGCTGCCCGCTACCCGCTCGAACTGAGTTACCCACGAGCTGATGGCGGGTAGCAGCGGGATGCGGGTAGCGGGTAGCTCGCTTGATAGCTGGCGCCGCCAGCTATCAAGCGATAAACCACGGCGCCAATACCAGGCTAACAACCGCCATCAGTTTGATGAGGATATTCAAACTCGGCCCGCTTGTGTCTTTGAACGGATCGCCGACGGTGTCGCCGACAACGGCCGCCTTGTGTGGGTCAGAGCCTTTACCCCCGTGTGCGCCACCTTCGATGTATTTCTTGGCGTTGTCCCACGCGCCACCGGCGTTGGCCATGAAGAGGGCCATCATGACACCGGTCAACGTCGCGCCCGCGAGCATGCCACCGAGGGTTTCCACGCCGAAGACTTTGCCAACGAACACGGGTGCGAGAATCGCCGTGACACCGGGTAGGATCATCTCCCGAAGTGCCGCGTTGGTCGAAATCTCCACACAACGGGCGCTGTCTGGCTTGGCCGTACCCTCCATGAGACCGGGTATTTCTCGGAACTGTCTGCGGACTTCCTGTACCATGCCCTCCGCCGCTCGACCGACAGCGGTCATTGTTTGCGCACCGATAAAGAAGGGGAGGATACCGCCCAAGAAGAGGCCGATGACGACATTGGGGTTCACGATGTCCAGCAACAGCGGCGGCGCACCCAGAGGCGTTACGGCATTTGCGTATGCGCTAAATAATGCGAGGGCGGTCAGCGCCGCTGACCCAATTGCAAAGCCTTTACCCATGGCCGCCGTGGTGTTGCCGAGGGCGTCCAGGCTGTCCGTAATCGCTCGGACCTCGGGACCGAGACCGCTCATCTCACTGATGCCGCCCGCGTTGTCCGCAATCGGTCCATAGGCGTCCACCGACATCGTGACACCAACGGTGGCGAGCATGCCGACAGCGGCAATCCCGATACCATAGAGACCGGCCGTCGCGTACGCGGCCCAGATGGTCCCGGCAATGATGAGCACCGGAATGGCGGTGGAGCGCATGCCGACGGCCAAACCTGCAATGATATTTGTGGCCGGTCCGGTCAGGGAGGCTTCGGCAATCGTGCGTATTGGTTTGGCGGCCGTGTAATACTCTGTGACGAGTCCAATGGCGATACCGGCAACTGTGCCGGACAGGACGGCCCAGAACGGTCCCATGGGATTGTCAATGCCGATATCGACCATGCCGGTGACAAACCACGCACTGCCCAAGAAGAGCCCGGCCGCAATGAACGCGGCCAACCGGAGTGCCATTGCAGGGCTCGAACGTTCCAGCACTCGGAATGCACCGATTGAGAGTACACTTGCGCCGAGGCCAAGGATGATGAAAAGCACGGGAAGGGCCGCTGCCGCGGCGCGATTGTCGATGGCTTGACTGGTGGCGGCGATGGCAATCGTCGCGATCACCGCACCCACGTAACTCTCAAAGATGTCGGCGCCCATACCGGCAACATCGCCGACGTTATCGCCCACGTTATCCGCAATGGTTGCCGGGTTGCGTGGATCGTCCTCCGGGATCCCGGCCTCCACTTTGCCTACCAAGTCAGCACCAACGTCAGCCGCCTTGGTGTAAATCCCCCCCCCGACACGGGCGAACAATGCGATGGAGGACGCGCCCATGGCAAACCCAGTGATGATCTCACTGACGCTGGTCCAGTTTGCGACGCCCGGATCGCGTGCGAACACAAATAGCACACCGCCGATGCCGATGAGACCGAGGCTCGCCACCGAAAGCCCCATGACTGCGCCACCGCTAAATGCAACACGAAGTGCGAGAGCCTGCCCGCTCGCGCGAGCGGCTTCACTCGTTCGGGAGTTTGCGCGTGTTGCGGATGTCATACCGGCAAAGCCTGCCATTATCGAACAGATACCACCGGCCAGATAAGCACCTGCGGTGTTCCACGAGATCGCGAAACCGAGCAACACGGCAACGGCACCTAGAAAAGGAACAAGGTAGGTGTACTCGCGACGCAGGAACGCCATGGCACCCGCATAGATGGCGTCGGCGATTTCCTGCATGAGATCGTTGCCCGGCGACTGGCGGGACACGAAAATGTACATGAACCAGGCGATGACCAGTCCGGCGGCACCGGCGCCGATTGCCGTCACGGGGAGAAATCCAAAATCAGTCACGCTCTGTTCCTTTTCGGTTGAAGCGGTTCATGGCAATCTCGATTCCATCTGTCATCCACGATTCGACGATCTCGACTGTGTGTGGAATGATTGCGTCCAACGTGGATCGTTCCTCGGATTCGAATGCTCCGAGCACAAATTCTGCTTGATCTATGTCCTGTGGTCGTGGCCCGACTCCAATGCGCAGTCGTGGATACTCTTCGGACTGTAGTCGTCCCGCAATACTCTTCAGCCCGTTGTGACCGCCGGCCGAGCCCCGCGGGCGGATGCGTGCCGTGCCCAGTGGTAGGGCAACCTCGTCCACGACGATCAACAGATCACGTACGGGATCGAATCCGGTTTGCGAGAGGAGCGGGGAGAGTGCCGCTCCGCTGCGATTCATGTACGTCTGCGGTCTGACGAGCACCACCTTTTCCCCATCTACGGTGCCTTCGGTCACACGCGCCCGCCATCGCCACGGACGGCGAAACTTTGGAAAATGGCGCGCAGGGTTAGGCCTCGCCTTCGTCCTCGCCCTCTTCCTTGGGCTTGCGGATGAGTTCAGGTTCAGCGCCAGTTTCTTCTTCCTCTTCGTCTTCGGCTGTTGCCGCTTCCTCATCGACCCGCGGTGGCACGACCGTGCAGACGGTCCTGTTGAGGTCTTGAAGGATCGTCGCATTCTCGATATTCAGGTCGGACACACTCAGGGATTGCGCGACGCCGAGTGCGGTGACGTCCAAATCGATGTGTTCCGGAATATTTTTTGGCAAAACTTGGATCTCGATTTCGCGGAGCACCTGATCGAGTACACCGCCCAGGTTACGTACGCCCTCGTGGATACCGACAAGACGGATCGGAACGCTGAGAGTGATAGTTTCACCTTCATGGATCTCGTAGAAATCCACGTGCAAAATCCCGGGTCGGAACGGATGACGCTGGACCTCGCGAATCAGTGCTTTCACTATGGATCCGCTGACATCCAGGTCGATGATCGCGTTCGCTGAACTCGTGGCGAGTGTGCGCTCCATCTCTTTGAGAGAAACAGTTAGCGGTTCAGGGTCGCGGCCGCGGCCATAAACAACGGCTGGGATTTTTCCGTTCAGGCGCAATTGCCGTGCGGGTCCTTTTCCCTTGGTCGTCCGGCCTTCTGCCGCAACTGTAATTTTCGTTTTGAGTGCCATAATAGGTATTCCTGCAATGTACGTTTAGTCGAAAAGAGAACTGACTGACTCGTTGGAATGGGTGTAGCCAATAGCCTTTGCTAACAGGTAGGCAACGGAAAGAACCTCAAGTTTCTCGAAGCGCCGTCCTGGTGGCACATCGATGGTATTCGTCACGGCGAGTTGTTTTAACGGTGACGCCGCGAGTCGCTCGACCGCCGGCCCCGAAAGCAGTGGATGGGATGCACAACAGTAAACCTCCCGCGCCCCAAGCCGCTTTAATGCCGTCGCAGCCGCGGCGACAGTTCCGGCGGTATCGATCATGTCATCGGCAATCAAACAGTCACGTCCATCCACTTCACCCACGACGTTGATGACCTCCGCCACGTTTGCCGTTGGACGACGTTTGTCGATGATTGCGAAGGACGCATCCAACCGCTGTGCGAACCCCCGAGCCATCTTTGCGCTTCCCACATCCGGCGCCACGACCACAAGGTCCTTTAAACCCATTTTACGATAGTGCTCGATGAATACGGGTGCGGCATACAGGTGGT
>JAZDDD010000524.1:0-8634 GCA_036679545.1 Gemmatimonadota bacterium
TGTGATCGGATCGCAATTGATCCCTGACGGTCGGCCACGATCCCGTTTTGCGCGGGCGCGACGTACGACTCCATCTTCTCGAGCCATTCATCCACGGTGCGTGACGTTGCGATTCCGTTAAACGCCTCGAATTCGCCTTGATCGTCTAAAACGGTCCAGCGAAGAGAAAGTCGTCGATCCCCCTGTTCAAAGACCGGGCCGCGGTGTGTGTGGTAAATCGTATCAATCGCGATCACACGTCCTTTTTCGTCCTTGTATTCTTCGACTCGCGTTCCAAGTGGTCGATACGCATCGTCTACCAAATACGTCGTTGCGTTATCGAGATCGTCGAACTGTTCTTCGTAGAAATCCATGACGTCGGCGCCGGTATTCGTGAAACTCCACGCCACGTCTCTGTTGAATCCAATGACGATGCCGGGTGTGCCCGGAATGACGACTCCATACACGTCCATGTAGTTGGGCACGACAAGGTGTACCTCATACCAAATTGACGGTAGTGTCAGGTTCAGGTGTGGATCCCCGGAGAGGATGGCGTTTCCCGAGACCGACTTGAGCGGACCAATGGCCCAGTTGTTTGAACCGATAACGTCTTCCGACGAACATTCGAATGTGATGGTGGCGCACTCAGACCCAAACGCAAGCGTGCTGGCGCTGCGCCAGACGGCCGCCGTTACATCAGGAGTGCCGGGTGGTGGTAGGGTGACTGTTTCAAAACGGGGTCCGTCGGCGCCGTTCGTCTGTATCGGTTCCTGGATGGGAGCGTTGACCGGGAACAACGCATTTGCCGCTTCCATGCCCACCATGGATGCCGCGGCTGCTTTGCGCCGTTCCAAATTGTTGTAAGACAGCGTCCAACCCATTCGCTTCAACAGGTACAACGCATGTTGCGGTTCCCACCGTTGTGGTTTCGCACCGAGCAAACGGTACTCTAGCGGTAGCTTGTTGTCATCGAGGCCATCGATCCAGGCGTTGATGCCGTCTGCATAGGCGGTCATAAGTTGTGCGACATCGCTGCCCGGTTCAATACGTGAAAAATTCTGTTCCGCAGACCACGCCAAGCCGAGCCGTCTTGACTGTTGATCTGCTGAGAGCGCAACGTTGCCAACGACTTCGGTCAACGTCCCGGCGGTTGCGCGTGTTTGCAGGTCGAGTTGAAAGAGTCGGTCACGTGCCACGACGTATCCCAACGCTCGAACAGCGTCTAAATGATTTTCTGCAAAGATGTGTGGCACCGCACGGTCGTCGTAAACCACATCGACAGGTCCCGCCATGCCCGGAATCGAGGCAAAGGCAGAATCCGGCAATTCGGCTACGCCGGCGACTGACCACACGCCACGTATCGGCTCTAAGAACGGGCCCAATGCCGGTAAAGGCCCAACGGGTTGGCCTGCGACGAATAGGGCTCCTAAGAAGACGGGAGCCGAGACGATCAACATGAGTCGGTTGCGAAGTGGCATATCGGTATCGACGGGTTTTCGAACTAGATCATTTTAGCCACACGGGCAGCAGACGCAACCGGTGGTTCGCGCCCGTCGTTGTGTGGAGCCGTCAGCACCGTGGAGTTCATCATTTTTTTGCCACGAAACCCACAAAAACCACGAAAAAAACCGACGTAAGAAACGCCACGGCACCCGTGGCAACCAATCTCTTTCTTGGGGGCTGTTCCGAGGGTCCGTGGATTCCGCGGCGCTGTCTTTTCGTGGTTTTCGTGGATTTAGTGGCAAACTCCAAATCGAGTTTATTCGACGGGTTTTTTGGTCACGATTACGCCTGTCGCAACGCCTCCACGACGTGTTGCCTCGCCGCCTTCCACGCCGGAAAGAATCCACCGATCAACCCCATGCCCGCTGCGAAAAGCAAACCGTACATCAGCAGGCGCGGTGTTACACGAAATGCAAACGCGATCTCGCTAAATGAACTCCAGTTTGTGGTGCTGGTGACCAGTCCGTTGATCGGCAAAACAATGAGACATCCGATGATGCCGCCGATGAGGGCAATGACCAGAGATTCAACCATAAACGAACTGAGAACGTTGCGTGGTTTGAATCCTAACGTGAGCAGCACACCGATCTCGGGGGCGCGCGACGCCACGGCGGCATACATCGTATTGATTGCGCCAAAGACGGCTCCGACTGCCATTATGCTCGCGATGAAGACGGCTACGAAGTTTAGGATCGTTCCGAGTTGTGCCGATTGGTTTTCGTAGAAATCCACTTCGCGGTGCGCATCCACAAAGAGGCGTGGATCGTTCTCCAATGTCTCCGCAACGCCAGCGAACGCGGATGGATCGGTCATACGGAAGGTGACTGATTGGAATACCTCCCCACGGAAGACGGGCATGAACTGTTCGTTCTCACCCCAGATTTCCGACTCGAACGCGGATCCGTTCGCCGAGAAGTGACCGACCACCGTCCACGGTTGACCACCAAAGGTGATTTGGTCGCCGACAGCCGTATTGGGGAACGTTTGCGCCAACGTCTTGCCGACGACGATCTCCCGGGCTCCGATGCGGAACATCTTGCCTTCGATGATCTCCACGCCACTGCGCACCTTGATGGCTTGTGGGCTGACACCGCGCACGACCACGTTCCCCATGCCGCCATTAATCCGTTGCAAGGAAATCACGACGAATGTTTCGGGGCTGATCAATGGGCGGCCTTCATCATCTTTTGCGACGAATGGCAGCGAACTAATTGTGCTCACTGTCTGCCTCGACAGGCCACTCGACATCTCATCGTTAGCGCCTTTTCGGACGATGAACGCATTTTCTTCAGCGCCGGTGCCCACAAGCGCCGCGCGGAAGCCGTTTGAGAGCGCCATCATCGCAACGAACACCGCAACGACAAGCGCCATGCCGATGGCCGTTGTCAATGTAGAAATGGGGCGTTGCTTCAAGCTCCGTAAATTGTAAATCAGTGGGATCTTCACCGTGATGTTCCCCCGGGGTAGTCGTGCCCGATCATTGAGAGTGTGTTACGCAACACGCCGAAGCGCCTGAACGACTGACAGCCTTGCCGACTGCCACGCGGGGACCGCGCCTGACACTAATCCCAAGGCTATTGAGATGCCGACACCGGCCACAAAGGTACCGGTGGTTAGGTTGAAGCCTGGTAACATCACATTCACCGGATTGGCCGGGTTGATGAAACCTTTCGCGAGGAACAACCCAATCAAACCGCCAACACCCGTGATGATCGTTGCTTCGGCCAAGACAAGTGTTGCAAGCGTCCTGTTCTGGAAGCCAAGTGTCTTCATGACTGCAACCTCGTTGATCCGCTCACGCGCAGCCATCATCATTGTATTGGCGGCTACCAGCAATATGGCAAAGAACACGGCCGTCCCAATCGCTCGAACCAATCCCGCTACATTCCCCCACATGGTCACAAACCCCGCCTGAAAGGCCCGTTCCGTCTCTGTTGCCGTTGGGGCTGTGGAGTTTTCGAACAACGCGTCAATGGTGGTGGAGATGTCAGCCGCCGCCGTTGGATCTTCCAGCTGGAGGACGAACCAGCCCGGTGTCACTTGTCGGTTTGTGCGCTCAAAGAGGTAGTCATACCGGAAGTACATCGCTTGGTCACTGAAACTCGGGTTTTCAGGCGTATAGACACCGCGGATTGTGAACTCCCAATCGCCGGGAAAAATTGTTCCCTGCAGTGTCACAGTTTGATCCAGACTCCACCCGAACCGCTCCATCAATCCAGCACCCACGATGGCGGCCGTACGCTCGCGCAAAAACGCATCCAACTGGTCGTCGGGGACGTGGATTTCCGGATACATCGCGAAGTAGGACTCGCCTTGGACAGCGAATTGGGCAAAGAAGTCCTGTGGGTCTTGGTAAACCCCGCCAAACCAATTTGCCCACGACACGCTGCGAATACCCCTCGTTGATTCCAGTCTCGATGTGTATGCCTCAGGCAACGGAAATGTGATCCCGATTGCATTCCTGGTTATCAGACGCGCCTCGCTACCCAACTCGGCTGACGCTTCCAGCGTTGTGATGATGGAGCGGAGAGAGGCAAAGAGAAACATGGCTACTGCGACGCTCGCCGTTGTCAAAAATGTTCGGCGTTTGTTTCGAAAGATATTGGCCCACACCAACCGTGCGAATTTCATCGACTCAATACCCCTTTGTCCAAGTGCATCACCGCATGAGCACGTTCTGCCGCCTTGGCGTCGTGCGTAACCATGATGATGGTCTTTTGGAACTCTTCGTTGAGACGTGTCAGTAAATCCAAAATTTCTTCGGCTGACTTTGCGTCCAGGTCGCCCGTTGGTTCGTCCGCAAGAATGATGGTCGGGTCACTCACGATTGCTCGCGCGATGCCCACCCGTTGTTGTTGCCCGCCGGACAATTGTCGAGGAAAGTGTTCGGCCCGGTCAGACAGACTAACGACGTCCAGGGCCGTCCGCACGTGTTCCTTCCGCTCCTTTTTCGACAAATCGGTGAGCAACAACGGCAGTTCGATGTTTTGATACGCAGTCAGGACCGGAAGTAGGTTGTAAAACTGGAACACGAACCCAATATGACGCCCGCGCCAGGTCGCCAATTCCCGTGCGGACATTGCGGTAACGTTCTCCCCAGCGACAATGACCGACCCGTGTTCGGTGGAGTCCAACCCCGCGATGATGTTGAGCAATGTGCTCTTCCCGCTGCCGGAAGGACCCATCATTGCGAGGAACTCGCCTCGGTTTATCGTGAGTGTCACGCCCTCGATGACAGGGATCTCCTGTGAGTCTCGGTAATAGCTCTTTTTCAGGTCCCGTATCTCGACCAGCGCGGTCGCTGTCTGTGAACCGGATGAGGTTTGGTCCGACGATAGTTTCGTTGTGGTCATTGTCCGTTTGTACTCGCTATTTGGACTGGTTGTCCGTTCTCGATGCCGTCCGGCGGATCGATCACGATTTGTTCGCCGCCGGTTAGTCCCGATCGAATCTCTCTTCTACCACCTGATACTGGCCCCGCGTCCACCTGTGCTTCCGTGACCGTCCCATTGCGCACGATCCAAACGATTGTTTCGCCGCCCACGTTTTGTACGCCGTTCGCCGGTACGAATATGCGTAACGGCTCGGCACGGGCGTCCTCGACGTTGCCGACTTCTAAAAACTCAACTCGGCAGCCCATCTCCGGTAAGATGCGACTGTCCCGATCCGTGAAGCTGACCTTCACCTGTACGGTGGCCCGCTGCCTATCTGCTGTGGGGACGATCTGCCGTACTTCGGCGCCGTACGAAGAATTGGGATACGCGTCCAAGATTATCCTGGCTGGTTGTCCATTTGTGATCTGTGCGATGTAGGCTTCATTGACATCCACCTCGACTTCGAGTGTTGTCAGGTCAGCCATGGTCACGACGGCGCCCCGTGTCAAACCGCCACCCGTTGCTGCGGGGGCTACCACCTCACCGACTTCGGCGTCTTTGCGCAAGATCGTTCCGCTGAAAGGCGCGCGAATAATCGTGTTCGCAAGGTTGGCCTTCGAAACCTCGACCGATGCGGCGGCTGCGAGCACGACGGCTTCTTGGACGCCAACACGAGCTTCAGCTCCAGCGAGCCGCGCGGTTATGTCTTCCACGCTTTGCTCTGAGGTGAGGTTGTTGGATAGCAGGTCTTGGCCGCGTTGTAAGTCGCGTACGAGTTGGTCTCTTTGCGCCGCCGCCTCTAAGAGCGCGGCGTTTGCGCGTAGCAACTCGGCTTCTCTTTGTGCGACCGTTGCCTGGTAGTCGGCGTTTTCAAGCCGCGCCATAACCTCCCCTTTACGCACCACCGAGCCCTCCGACACACCGAGGTACGCCAATCTTCCGGAGATCTGCGACGAGACCGACGCTTTTGTCCGTGCCACCACGTAACCGTTGGCGGTGATGCCGACCCCACCCACCTCTCCGCCGACTACCTCTGCTCGGGCGACCTGTACCTCAATTGAACCGCCGCCGCGGATCCACCAGATTGCGCTCGCGATGAATACCAGCGCGACCATAGCGAGGACGACCGTCATCGACAGGGCCCGCTTGGAACCACCTGAGGGCCTGTCCCTATTGATCCGGAGCTGCGAAAGATCGTGGTTTGGGCTAGTCATCGGTCTCGGTCGAAAAAGTGAGCTGGCCGGGCGATCCGCAACTATTATCACAAGGCGGTCGTCCGAACGCTACCGGCATTACGATCTGTAAGATATATATGTTTCAGATATATTGAACCACTTATGACACGACGAAATCGAACTCGCTTCACCATCCTCGGGACGCTGACGCTCGGACCCAAGTCGGGGTACGACATCAAGCGGTTTGTTGAGCATTCGATCAGCAACTTCTGGCGGGAGAGCTATGGTCAGCTTTATCCCACACTGAGGCAGCTGGAGGACGAGGGGCTGGTTAGTAAGGAGATTGAGGACCAGGCAGGACGTCCGGCTCGGCACGTTTACTCCGTCACGCAGGCGGGCAGAGAGGTGCTGAAGCAGTGGCTGGCGGAGCCTGCGGCGCGTGAGATTCCGCGTCTCGAGGTCCTGCTTAAGTTGTTTTTCGGTACCGAGGCTCCGCCTGGAGCCAATGTTCGTCACATCGAGAGGTTCCGGGAAGAAATCGAGCAAATGGGGAGTGTATGTCGTGAGACCACTGAGATGCTCTCACGGAATATGGAGGGACATCCCAATTTGCCCTATTGGCTTCTCGGGTTGAGGCAGGGCGTCATCGTGTATCAGGCGTTGTTGCAATGGTGTGATGAAGCCGAGCAGGTCATCCGTGATGTTGAAGGAAACGATTTGTGACCGCTGGCACTGAATAAGTGGTCCCCGAAGGTCGAAGATCTACGCTATGCATTGCAACTACTTCGGGCCCCTCGTTTGCGTCATTTCGCTGTTATCGTCGCCACTCACCGCACAATCGGGATTTCGTTTTTTTCCTGGCGGCGATTTGCCACGTGTTTTGGTGTCTCCTCGAATACCGCACATGGGTATCCGGTTGATCGGGGTTGGGAAGGGCGCATCAGGCTTTCAGGATGGCGTTGAATGGGAAGCGAACTTTGGTCACGGGATCCCCTTCTTACAATTTGGCGGATCGACGCCTGATCGCTCTATTGTTCTTGGTGTGTCAGCCGGGGTCTTCGGACGGTTTGCCTTTGAGACGAAAAAACGCGATCTGATTTCTAGCGATTGGGTGTTCACCGCGCCGTTGTTTTGGCGCAACGGCGTGAACTGGTTACGCGTTAGCTATCGGCATATCAGTTCGCACCTTGGCGACGACTACATCCTACGATTTGGTCAGAACTCCGAAGGGTATCTGCGCGACGACATTGATGTGACGGTGTACCGGCAGGTCACGCGGTCAGTCGGCCTTTACGGTGGGGGCAACTACGCGTTCAACATCGATCCCAACGACAATAAGCGGGGTGCCTTTAACTTTGGGTTCCAGGTAAATGATCTGGCGGTATCAACGCCGTGGTACGGAGGGGTGGACGTGTATTTGGACGAGGATTCGGATTGGGATCCGCGTCTCAACCTGCATCTGGGACGACACGCGTTGAGAGATGGAAAACGTGGTCTCCGGTTTACGTTCGAGATGTTGATCGGGCCCTCGCCGCAGGGCGAGTTTCGCCGTGGAAACGTTTTCTTGCTCGCGACGGGACTCGTGGTTGAATTGTAACCGATCAGTCGACTGAAGCCACCAACACCCTCACGGTCCCGACTCTGCCATTCACCACGCGGTGCGCGAAGAAAATCTTATCTCCGATTCTTGCTGAACGTGGGAACCCACCCTGTCGTGCCTGAGTGGTCTGTACCAGCGTCTGCGCGGCATGTGGCTTTCCGTGTGACGGGACCAGACGCACCCGGATTTCAGCTTCCTCGCCAACACGCTCGAGCCAGGTAACTAACGCCAGGTTGCCAGGCAGTAGCTCGATGTCAACACGGCCCAACGGGTTGCCGTCATCAACACGGATCGCGTCCCCGAAGCTCCGTGCACCGTCAAACGAGTATGCAACCTGTACACGGCTCTGGCGTTCCGGCGAAGTAAACCACGCGATGGCAACGGTGTCGCCCGTGGCTGCGAGAGCCGGGCCATTGACCGGGCATCCCGCGATGTGCCAGTTGTCGTTGCCAACGTGAATTGGGTCGGACCAAGTGCCGTTGTCCTTGTAACGGACGGCGATGTCCCGAATCTCTTCGTCACTGCGATCACGGTAGGCGGCGACTAACCCACTGGCCGCGCGAACAAGTGCGGTGTTGCAACAGTCGCACACTTGGTTATCGACGAGGTGTTCGGAGATCCGGTTGCCATGTCGATCAACCGTTGTGCTCCATATCTGCATTGGACCGCGGTCCGGGCCGCCGGTTTCACGGCCGTCGAGCCAGATCATGTCCATCGATCCCTCGGCATCCGGTACCATTGCAAGGAAGCCGTGTTCGGTAGGTGAGATATCCTCGTGGATGGTCACCGGTTGTGTCCAGGTTTCCCCGTCATCGGTGGATTCCGACATACGCGCGTGATATGCGTACGTGCCCCCCTCGACCCGCTCCAACCAATGGACGATCCATTTGCCGTCCGTCGTTGCGGCTACCGACGGAAAATCAGCCCAGTTCGCAAACATACTATCTGACGTATATGCTGTTTTGGCCGAAGACCAAACACCGTCTTTTCGAGCTGCAATCTT
>JAZDDD010000525.1:0-15728 GCA_036679545.1 Gemmatimonadota bacterium
CTCTTGTTGCTCTGCGTGACGGCATTGCTGCACACCGGCACGCAACAGGCCTGGCGTCGACCGGAGATTTGGCGGACGTTCGCACGGTTGCCGTTTCATACCCGGGCAAGCCGGCTTCATGTTGTTATGCTTGCCCTGCCCCTCCTTGCGTTCAAAGCAGGGATCTTCCTGGCCGCAGGCACCGCCTTACTCGTCCCGAGTATGTTTGGACCCACAGCCGACAGTTTCTTCGTCCTTGCGGGATTGTTTTATGGACTTTTCATCTTGGTCGCGGGTTGGACAGTGCGGGACACCGTGCATTTTCTTTACCACCACGCGCAGGAACAAGGTGATGCGGCCGCGCAAGCGCGCCACGAAGCGACCGCCGCGCAACTCTCTGCCTTACAGGCACAGCTCAATCCCCATTTTCTTTTCAACGCGTTGAATACAGTCGCCAGCCTCGTGCGTTCCAACCCACGTACCGCCGAGTCGACCGTGGAGAATTTGGCACAGGTCCTCAGACGCACGTTAGACAGATCCCGCCGGACGTTGTGCACTGTCAGAGAAGAAGTGGACTATCTCAATGCGTATCTCTCCGTGGAACGGGAACGTTTTGGGGACCGACTCCGGGTAACGATGGACATCGACCCAAACGCTATGGATGTACAGATCCCACCAATGACGTTGCAACCCCTGGTTGAAAATGCTTTGAAACATGCAATAGGAGCGAAGATCGAAGGGGGGACCGTCCGTGTCGTCGTAGGTGAAGCGACCCTCCGTGTCCGCAACCTTGAGAACGGCGCTCGCGTGCTACTCGCTTTACCAATTCCGCAATCTCACAACGGCACCAACGCCCAAGACAATGGCCGCTGACATGCGAGTCCTTTTAGTCGATGACGAACAGGCCGCCCGGCGACGACTCCGGATCATGTTAGAAGAGTTGGATGTCGAAGTAGTTGGCGAGGCCCAGAACGGATTGCATGCACTCGAATTGATCGGCGAACATCGACCGGATGTGCTACTGCTTGATATCGCCATGCCAGAAGTGGATGGTTTCGATGTTGCCCGCGCACTGTCGGACCCAAAACCGCTCGTCATCTTTCAAACCGCGTATGATGATTACGCGCTGCAGGCATTCGAGCACGAAGCCATCGACTACCTTGTCAAACCCGTTACGCTGGAGCGACTCGAACGCGCGTTGGACCGCGCGAGGGAACGGGGACGAGCCGCCAGCGGTACGGACCTGACCGACGAAGTCCTCTTACGCCTGCAACGTACACTCCGTAGTGGGCCCGTCCAGCATCCTCGCGTGTTGGTGCGGCACGGTGGTGCTCACAAACTCATATCATACGATGACGTGTTGCTCTTTTACGCTCAAAACGGGATTGTCCACGCCCGCACGGCAAAGGGTCGCTTCCTTACCGACTATACGTTGACTGAACTGGAGGAGCGGACCGGTGCTGTATTCCTCCGCCCCAATCGCGCGGAGCTGATCAATATGAATCACGTGACGTCAATTGCCAGCAACGGCGATGGGTCTGCCGCTCTCACACTGTCAGATCACACAATCGTTCGCGTCACACGACGGCGAGCGTCCGCGATTCGCGCACAGCTCAAGGGCTAAAACGTGATCGAGACGCGGTCGCTGCGAAAAGTCTTCCAATCGAAGAAAAAGGGTCAGATCACAGCGATTTGTGATCTTACGATGCGGTGTGGTGCCGGAGAAATTTATGCCCTGCTCGGACCCAACGGCGCAGGCAAGACCACTACGCTACGCATTCTCGCAACGCTCATGGATCCCACCTCGGGAGACGCGCGAGTCGATTCACTATCGGTGGTTCACGACAAGGAGGAGATCCGTAAACGGATCGGTGTGGTCTCATACGAGACCGGCGTGTATGAACGAATGACACCGCGCGAAATTGGCCACTACTTTGGACGGCTGAACAACATGGAGGTCGGCCAGATCGATCACAACCTCGCCTATATTTTCGCGCTGTTGCGTATGGAAGACTTCGCCGATCGGCGCACAGATGATTTCTCAACGGGCATGCGCCAAAAAACCGTGCTCATGCGCGCGCTTGTCACGGCACCGCAAATTCTCATCTTTGACGAACCCACATCCGGCCTCGATCTACTGACGGCTAAGAGTGTCGTCGATTATATCCGGCTCCTCAAGAACGAAGGCAAGACCATTCTGTTCTCGACACACGTACTTTGGGAAGCCGAAAAACTTGCCGATCGGATTGGCATCATTGATCGAGGCCGGCTGGTCGAAGAGGGTACGCTGAGCGAATTGCGGGAGCGGACTGGACGGGCGGATCTCGAAGACATCTTTTTCTCGCTCGTGAGTGAATAAACGTGTTGCGTCAAGCACTGCTCGTGTATCGCAAAGAAATGTTAACCATGCGTCGCGACCGACGCTTGATCATTGGCGTAACCGTCACATCATTGTTGGTCATGCCGGCGTTGATGGGCTTCTTGGGAAGGATGACCAACACTGGCAACGGTGGACCGGAACTCACCCCGGTGGTTCTCGGCACAGATCACCCCGCAGCCGTCGCGGTCGTGCGAGGTGACCCAACACTCTGGGCCATCGGTGCCACAATCGATTCCTCGCGGTACCCAAATCATGTCACGATTACGAGTGATAACGAGACCATTCGCGTGATCAGTGATCGCACGAAACCGAGGCTCTGGTCCGTCGCCGAACGAATCGATGCATCTTTAGAGACGTGGAAACGGGACCGGTTAATGGCCCGTCTGCAGGATCTGGGGGTGTCCCGGTCGGAATTGGATCCGTTCACCGTGCAGTTGCAGGACCGGTCTAGTGAAACCGCGCGAGGCGCCGTCCTGCTCGGGACACTCATGCCCTACCTCGTCATCGTTCTGCTCGTGGCCAATTCGGTGCGGGCGGTGTACGTCGCAGTTGGCGAGAAGGAAAAGAACACTCTTGCCTCCGTGCTCGTTTCCCAAGTTCCACGCGAAGCAATCGTCATCGGTAAGAGTCTCGCCATCACCACATTTGCAATATTCGCGTCGGTTTTGCTGGTCATGGGAATGGTTGTATTTGCCAGTCTCGGTTTTACGATTGCCGGTGATGCGCTCGGCGACGCAAATTTTCAGTTACGACCATCTCAGGTCGTAGAACTGATCATTAACATCAGTGGTTTGGCGCTTGTGATCTCTTCGGTGATTATGGTTGTTGGCACCTACGCACGTACCCAACGCGAAGCCGGTATCTACACCGCTCCACTCTTATTCGTCTCAATTTTTCTCGCCGTTTTTTCCTTTTCTGACACGTCGTTTTCCACGGCAGTCTACGCCATCCCAATTCTAGGTAATGCGCTCACCATGAAGGCTACCATCGTTGACGGCACGGGTGCACCGGAGATTGGTCTTGTCTTAGGCGTCAACGCCTTGGTTTTTGCCGTTTTGGTTTGGGTATCGGTCGCAATGTACCGGAGAGAAACCGTGCTGTTCCGTCGTTAGTAGCGGTTGTTGGCACCTTCATTGCAAAGGAGTGAGTCACGGGCGTCAGGTTTGGTGGCTTCTTCGCGGGAAGGACGGTAGTATGGCACAGATTGCGTTATCTGAGGAACAACTGCGGCATGGGCGCGACGAGGTGATCCATCTTCAGGGGCGGATTCGCCGCATCATTGATCAAATCAAAGAGATCGAAGCGAACACCAGCGTAACGTAACGGGTGCCGGCGGGGGTAGTTTACGCTCCCCAAGGTACCCATTGGACTAACAGGTCACCGCAACCCGAACGGCGCCGGTTTGGCCTGCCCTGCACGAACACACCGATCGCACCCAGCACAATCCTCAATTTTTTCTGCAAAGAACTCCAGGAGCACCCGTCTTCGGCACGCTCGTGTTTGCACGTATCGTCGCATCACATTCAATGCTTCTTTTCGAACCTTCATCAATTCGTCATTTCCCCTTGCCTGCTCGGACACGCCCTCACCGGTGGCCATGAGCGTCGCTAAGCGAAAATCTCGATGCATCCAGAAGAGCATGCACCGAGCGGGCTTTCCATCTCGACCGGCACGCCCAGCCTCCTGATAGTATGCCTCTGGCCTCGTCGGGACGCCGAGGTGAATGACCCGCCGCACATCGGGCTTATCAATGCCCATGCCAAAGGCGTTCGTCGCAACCATCACGCGAATACCTCCGTTCATGAACTTCTGGAGCAACATACGCCTTTCTCGCGCCGGTAGGCCGGCGTGATACGGGAATGCTGGAATGTTCCACCACCTGAGCACGGCGGTGACACCATCCGTTCGATTCCGCGTTGGCACATATATGATCGTCGAACCCTCGGACTCTTGAATGACAGAAACCGTCTTTCGCAAACGGGCGTTCTCGTTGGTGAACTTCTCGGCAACGAAGTGAAGGTTGGGTCTGTCAAACGAATGTCGCACGACGACAGGACGTTTGAGCCGAAGGACACGCACAATATCGTCTTGCGTCCTGCCCGTGGCAGTGGCGGTGACAGCAATCGTCGGTGGTTCGCCGAGCTGACGACGATATTGGCCTAACGAACGATAGTGTGGTCGAAAATCATGCCCCCATTCGCTAATACAGTGTGCCTCATCAATGGCCAGTAACGGCACAGCAAGACGACTCGCCCGTTGCAGAAGTTGCGGCATCCTCTCCGGCGCGATGTAGAGAATCCTTATCCGGCCAGACAAGAGGTATTCCCAGACGGCCGCTTGTAGACTTGGACTTTGCGTGCTACTCAAATACGCCGCCGCCACGTCACGCTTGCGCAGCGCTGCGACCTGATCTTGCATAAGGGAGATGAGCGGCGACACAACGACCGTCGTGCCTTCGAGCGAGAGCGCCGGTACCTGAAAACAAAGTGACTTCCCGCCACCGGTGGGTAACAGGGCCAAGACGTCGCGTTGAGCCATCACTGCCACGATGGTGCGCCGCTGAGCGGATCGGAAGTCGCTATATCCCCAAACCTCAGCGAGCACGGCGCGAGCCCGCTCGAGTGTACTCATCCAACAAGATTGCAATCGCGACGCCGTAGTTGGGACCGCATTTACTCGATGGGCACCCAAGAAACTCGAAACGCAGGACGATGGATCCGGTGCTGCTAAGATGGACTATTGCACGGTTGGAACCCAATCGTTGACCACAGAGGTGCAGCGGCGCAACACTCAACTTTCACCGATCAACACTCGACACTCATGTAGATCCCTGAGAGTCGAGTGTAGATTGTTGAACGTCGTGTCGTGCGCCGTCCAATCGTCGGGGCCCGGCCCTGTCACGTGCAAACGTTTCTTGGAGGTAAGGGAGCTGATGTCCTCACCGATTGACGATCTGGGTCAGGCAATACGCGATGGCAAAGATTCCGCGTCGTTTTTATGGCAGGTGCCCGAGGATGTGGAGACACGGGACCGGGTTGCCAAGCTACTTAAATTTATTCAGGACGAGTCGGAAAAAGGTGGGCGCAGAGAGATGCCACAGATTTGTCGAGAGCTACAAGTGGCAATTGCTGCGTCCCCAAGCCCACAACAGGTGGACATCTTACAAGACGGGTTTGACCGACTCGACAAACTCTGGCATGCTGCCCGGTCCGGTTTGGGGATGCCAGGCCTCAAAGTGGGCGATTGATTGAACCTGTCAGTCGACGGTGTCTGACCGCAAGCGACCCAAAGCCTCTTGGGCAGCGGAACGTACGCCTTTGTCTCGATCATCTTTGAGTTCGCGAAGCGCTTGGACTGCCCGATCGGTGCCGGCCGACGCAAGTCCTTCAACCGCAGCCACCCGTTGTGCCGCAACCCGTCGTGCTTTCAGCATGCCAACGGGTTCGGCAACCTTGAGCAACGCCTCCACCGCGTTTTTCGATCCGATCCGGCCGAGCGCGCGATAGATTTCACACTCGATTTCTTCAACATCCTCAACGGACGCCGCGTTGACCAACGGCATCGCCAACGCACCTAGGCCTGTTCCCTTGACGTGCTTTACAATCCCGGACCGCACGGCTGGCTCTTCGTCGCGTAACAACTTGCCCAGAAATTTCATCGCCAACGGCGTACCGATCTTGGCGAGCGCCAGACCGGCGGATAGACGGACACGAGAATCGCTGTGCTCGGCAGCCCGACCTAACGCCGGTACGGCATCCTGGATCTGCATTTCTCCGATCAAATCGGACACGTTTCGTACAACAAACCATTCGTGATGGTCGAGCATGCCAACCAACATTTCGGTACCGGCCTCCGCGTGTTCCAGCGCTTGCATGTAGGCCCTCCGTTCTGCGAACGTGGGGGCCTCTACCAAGAGATCCAGAAGTATTTGCGTTCCTCGATCTCCCGCGCGCTTCATGATCAACGCGACATCCTTTGCATACAGCGGATCCAACAGGTACTCGATCAGCGGAGTCAGGACTTCGGTCTGCAACACTCTCCGTAATGCGACACCATAACGAAGACGAATGTCCTCGTGCTTTTCTTCTTCCTCTTGGTGGATAACCGCAATCAGCGCATCGATCGCTTCCGGGGCACGTTTTTCCCGAACCGCGCGAGTCACCCCGGCCGCGGCGGCGTTCAGTCCTTTGGACAACTCCGCACCATCCGGATGACCACGTAGTCGACGCACGGCGGCGGCCAAGGTTGTTGACGAAGCCTTCTCGAGTTCCAACATCTGCCCATAGGCCGCGCCGGCTTGGGCGGGTACGAAATCGGGCGGCAGTCCTTTTTGAGCGGCAGTTTGTGTGCCGGTCATTCCCTCTTGATCGGTCAAGCTTTCATTGATGCCGAGAATGGCGGAACTCACCCTCTCCTGCCGACGGATTTTGGCTGCTTCGACTTCTTTCGTTGTCCATACCGTCACCGTCGTTGCTTGGACTTTGTGCAGACGGTCGCGAACAGTTGTGCCACCCACCGGATCTGTGAGGGTTCGGGCCAGGTGCAAAATGTCTATGGGGGCGGCACGAAATGCGATACGAATTTCGGCAAGACCATGCGACTCTAGAAGCCGGATGAACGTCCTGACGAATGGGACATCTTGCGGTGCGCCGAGCCCCTCCACCGACAACCGGCCGTCCTCGAATCGAATCGTTGAACTCTGTCGGTCGGCATGTTCGGTCACGGCGTCCAGTGCTTCTCGACGTTCTTCGGTCCCCTCGTCGTCTTTCCGAACGAGATCGACAAACCTGGCCAACATGAGAATCAACCGATGTTCTTCTTGCATTCTGTTCCGTGTGAATTTAAGACGTGAAACCGATAGTGAATCTTATTCTACAACGCTTGCGATCGGCCCGCGGCCGCTCAGCCATTGAGAATGCTAAAGAGGACCGCGAGTTGAACGATCACAAAGACGACCGCAATGGCGACCACGAGAAATTTTTGTTGACGCGGCCCAAAACCCGCTCCCGATGCCAGAGCATCGGTGTGCCGCGTTTGGCTTTCCGACTCGGTGTATCGCTCGCCCCAAGTCCGCAGTTTGTTCGCAGCCAATCGTTGTCGAACCGAACGGACACTTTCAATGCCGGTCACCTCCGCAAGCGCTCTGCCGATTTCCTCAGCTACGGGAAACCCGCACTGAGGGCAAGACCGTGCTCGATCGGACACTTTTTTGTCACACTCGGGGCACGGAATCAGCGCCATAGGTCAATCACATTGCGTTTTGATAAAAGATCCCATGAACCGGTTCTGAGGCCCCGGACAATAGAACACTCTGGCGCCAAGCACAAATCGAGGCATCTCTCGTCACTACTTCTTCAAGAAAGCGGAAACGGCATTCGTGAAATCCGGGGTGCTCCTCGCAGCAGCATTCGTCTTGGCCCCCAGTGCAATACTTTCCGCGAACGAGAGACCATCAAGTGCGTATAACTGTTGCTTTGTAAAAGAGAGCGCGGACACGCTACTTGCCGCGATCTTTGCAATGACATCCTCAACGTCCATTTCGAATCGATCTCCCACGATGATACGGCTGATCAACCCCAACGCAACGCCTTCGCGGGCAGATATCGATCGGCCGGTGGCGACAAGATCAAAAGCGACTTTCTCGCCCACGGATCGCCGCAACATGGCCATCACCATCGCCGGGACAAAGCCACGCCGAATCTCAGGGTAACCGAATGTTGCGTCTTCATGCGCTAGAACGAGATCACACGCGGTCGCAAGACCACACCCCCCGGCCAAGGCCCTGCCACGGACAACCGCGAGCACGACCTTTGGCAGTGCCCGCAGCATTTCAAACACCTTACCAAGATGCGCTGCATCCCGCGCGTTTTCATCAGGAGGTTTTTCTGCTGAGCCGAGCAACTCGGCCAAGTCGGCACCTGCGCAGAAGTCCGGTCCCGCCCCCTGAATCACCACCACACCAACATCAGCGTCCAGATCTGCTCGTCCTATGCCGGCCTGCAGCGCGTCGATCATTTCGCGATCCATTGCATTCCGCTTTTCTGGCCGATTCAGCGTCAAACGCAATACACTTCCCGAAAGTTCTTCCACGACTCGTTCAGACACGCGTGCCTCGCGGCACCGGAACGGTCATCCGGAGTAACGCCGTTGAGAATACCTTTCCTTGTGCGTCCGTTTTTAGCGACACTGTTCCACCGCCACCAAGCGCACCATGTAACAGAAAGTTTAACGCGTTGAGGTTCGGTAATTCGTAACGCTCGACACCGCCGGTGATAATGCCCCGGAAATGCCTGGCAACCCGGGCGGCCGTCACCTCTTTAGCAAGAATTGAATAAAACTCTGGCCGGCGCGCGATCAGGCCAACGTTTGCCGTGTCACCCTTATCCCCACTGCGAGCGTGCGCGAGGTCGAGCAGCTGAACCATCCGTTGGGAAGTTCTTTTCTTTGCCATGTCAGACGTCCAATATGGTCACGGTTGGTTGCACAACGGACTTCGATAGTAATGCGGGCCAGTAGGCCACGATCTCTTCAACTTTGGGCCGGCCGCCGGCAAATCCGGTCACACTTGGCGGACCACTCAGAATCAAAGGAGCAATTTCTCGGGTGAAGCGACTCACCGATTCGCGGTCGCCCGCCCGTACTCCCACGCGCAGTTGCACCTCGGCCAGGTCGGGATGCGATGGACCAGCCAAACGTCCGTGGGTTGCGTCCACGCCGACAAACTCCGTCAGGATTTCTTCAAACTTTAAGCCGAGCTTGTCTAAACGCGCACGTAGTATCCGGTCTGCCCTCTTGGCCTTCTTCAATGCATCCGGCCACGAGTACACAAGTGTACCAACGGCTTTGTATCCATAGGAGTACGATATGGAAACTTTGAACATCTCGGTCGCGGGATGACCTTGGACGCCCCGCACCGACACGCGATCCTTGCCAGCCCGTGCGAGGCGAATCGTTGTGAAGTCTGCTACGCAATCTGGTGTGATGTACTCGCGAGGATCGCCCATCTCATACAACAACTGTTCGGTAACCGTTTGCACCGAAACACGCCCACCCGTGCCATCATGCTTGGTCACGAGAAAAGATCCGTCCTCGTTTGCTTCGATAATTGGATATCCTGGATCATCGAGACCGGAAATACTTTCCCAATTGTAAAGGCAATTTCCACCACTACATTGCGCGCCACATTCGATGATGTGACCGGCCACGGTGCCGGTGGCCATCTTGTGCCAATCGTCAGACTTCCAACCGAACTCGTGAATCATTGGGGCCAGCGTCAAACCCGTGTCTGTCACGCGGCCGGTAATGATGATATTGGCGCCGCGGCCCAAGGCTTCGACCATCGGCCAGGCGCCGAGGTAAACGTTCGCGCTTTGCACATCGTTGCGTATGGTTTCGAGAGGTTCGCCCGTCTCCATATTCGTCATGGTGTGCCCATCCGCAACGAGCTTGTCCAGACGATCCATGATGTCGTCCCCCCCCACCACACCAACCTTGATCTTATTCTTCAAGCCCTGTGACCGAGCTTCCGCGACGACGGCGTCGGCACACGCGCGTGGATTGACACCACCGGCGTTCGCCATCACCTTCACGCCCCGTTTGGCAAGATCCGGCATAAGCCGTTTCATGAGTGGCACAAAGTCTTTGGCGTAACCCGCCGACGGATCGCGCGAGCGTTGTTTCTGCATAATGGACATCGTGACTTCCGCCAAATAGTCCATCATCAAATAATCGAGCGGGCCCCGCCGGACCATTTCAACGGGCGCTTCAAGCCAATCTCCCCAAAAGCCCTGGCCCGAGCCGATACGGATCTTCTTCATTTCACCGTTTTTTCGTGTGGACGTGATGTTACTCCGGAGGGAAACTAAACGGAGCCCCTAAATCCACGAAAGGCGCTGATCGCGCCTCCCGTGGATTTCGATCCATCGGCAAGTTTTGTTGGGGGGGGTAGAGAGGAGGTACCGCCCGCCTTACCGGCTACGTCAACGGCCGATGGTTTGCCGCCTGACAGCCGGTGCTCCACCCGCAGGTGTCACCTCGACCTCCAGCAGATGTTGGAAGCCGACAGGCAGCTCCCAGTCCACCGTCAATGGAGTGAATTGTATCGGCACCGCTTCACCGGGACCCATAGACAACGCTCGCGTGGTGTCCACGCCCGTGATATTCAACTCGCTAGCGCGACGTGCCATGAATGTGACATCCACGGTGGCACTCCACGTGGACGGGGGTTCGAGCGCGGCGAAAGCCGGGAATAACTCAACAAACAGCGGTTCGCCCTGGCGCCAACGATCCAGGGTGAACATCGAGCGGCCAACGGGATAACTGAGCGGTCCCTCGCCGATTTCGACCCCAACAGAATCGTAGACCGTCACGCCCATATCGGTCATCGTGTTCCAAAGGCCCCGTGGCAGTTGCACGTTCAAAGCGATGCGTCCCGCCCAGTTCGGCACCCGGACCATCAATGACTCTGCGGTGGCGCCCTGCCCCGACACCTGGAACCTCCGAGTGGCTCCCACGACCCTCGCCTCGATGTGCAAAGAGTCCGAAAATACCGGCAGGCTGTCCGACCGCTGAAAGACCGAGGCATCCTGAATGAACTCGGACGCATTGTTGCGCATTCGGATCGTTGCCGAAGGTTTGCTGTCGATCGATTCGATGATGTACCGTGGGAACGCTGCGCGAAGCTGATAGGACAGCGCCGTCCTGGGTGGTGCAGCAATCACAACCTCATAGACACCCTCCACCAGGTCTTCCGCGCCAACGGCGATTCGTACTTTTGAACCTTCGGATCCACCGGCATCAATGGAGGCTTGTCCACGGAAGGCTTGACCATTGGGCTCAAAAAGATGAAGCGTGCCCTGCTGCGTTTCGTATCGCAGTTCCATTTCGACAACAAACCCTTGGGCGTCCGCGGGGACGTCGAAAAAATACCGACGGAGTCGCCCGGGTCCCAAGTCCCGTCCTTCAACAAAAGGTTCGTCGAGACGGTGGGGTATGACAATGGTATTCATCAATCGGAAAGCGGGTCCCGCGAGGGTGTCGCTTGCCGGCACCGCCCACACGTTCCCCACGTACACACCCGGTGTGCGTAACCGGTCGGCGCGATACGTCAGTTCAACCGTGGCGGCGCCACCACGCATTTCGACAGACGATGGGGCACGCAACCAAGGCTGATCAGACCGCAAGAGTAATTGTGCCGATGGTTGACCGTTCAGTGATCGGATTTCGAATCCTTGAATGGTGTCGGCTGGCGATTGGAATCCTCCCCGACGAAACGCGCCGTCACGTCTGGACGTGTTCCCCCCGTCAGCGAGTGCCCTGATGGAGTAAATTCCGGCTTGGTGACTTGCCAAAAGCCATTCGTGTGCGGCCGCGATCTTCGGCACACCCGCGCCCATGTCCAATGCGTCGCCACTGCGCAATGGTTCTGCCGTAGCCACCAACGCCTGACGCAGATCCACCGCACGAACCGGATGGCCCTCTTGTATTCGCGCCGACTGTAACATTGCCGCAAGCCCTGCGAGATGCGGGGCCGCCATGCTTGTTCCGCCCTTTATCTCGTCGCCTCGCGCCCATCGTGGGACGTTGGAATACGCAATGCCGGGGACACACAAATCCGGCTTGGCAACCTCACCACCGCGTGAACTGAACTCAGCGATACCGTCGGAGTCCACCGCGAACCCTTGGGGACGTGGCCCGCTAAACACCCCCGGAAACAACGCGCAGGCAGACAGGATATGTTCGGCGGAACCTGGGAATCCGACACTCGATATGCCGGGGCCTTCGTTCCCCGCACTTACCACAAAGAGCACGTCCGGGTGTGCCAGCGAGAACGCATTGACGATCGAGTCAATGGTGGCCGCACCTTCGACTTCGTTCCCTACGCCGAAGCTCATGTTCAGAATAAGCGAAAGGTCACGCTCTTCGGCGAACGCCGCCGCGTAGTTCATAGCGCGCAGCATACTGCCCGTCACGGTAATACCCCCACGGGCATTGTTGGAGATTTTTGCCGCCAACAACTGCGCTCCAGGCGCAACGCCATCGAATGCCTCCACCCCAAACATGTCGCGGCCAAGCGCAATACCACTGACATGGGTTCCATGACCGCTGTTGTCGAAGAAGAGATCGACGACCGGTCGTTGAGCATTGCCCGAGATATTCACTGCAACCGTCAACGGGCCTTTATTGTGGTTGTTGTTGTCCTTTGAGAGTGTGAATGTCTCACCGGCAACGAGGTAGTCGTGTACCGGCTGCTCATCCAACAACGAACCGTCTCCGTCTCCGTCCGCGAACACCGACCAGCCCTGTGCGGTCCGTGCTATGAGAACGGGAAATTCATCCGAATAACTCCCGTTGGCGTTGACATCGACCTGATCCAACGGCAGTTCGCGAAACACGGCCCCGTAGTAGGGTGGATGCGCCACGGAATCCACACGGGCGAATCCAGTCAATGTCGATTGGCCGATCGTCACTACGTCACCGGTCGGCTCAACCGGGTGGAGGACGAGACGACCCTCACCGGAGAAATCGCGAAGATCGAGAACTTTCTGTTCACCGGTGGTCGTCGTTGCAAAACCCGGTAAGCCAGCATCGACACCGCTATCCAGCACACCAATGAGTACACCACGGCCATCGAATGTCGGATGGACTTCGCGGAAGAGATCTGCGCCCGTATTGGACAGCGGCATCAATCCCGCCAGCATGGCGACCCGCGGGTCGGCCGCCGGCCCGGACGGGCGTTGCGTGACTTCGGTGCGATCGGTTGGTGCTGGTGGTGGTGCCGTGTTTTCGTTTTCCGCCGCACTTGTATCAGCGGGTTCAGGGTTGACGCCACCTGGTGGCGCCGCCCGCGAGCATGCCATCGTCATGAGTAATGCAACGAGACCGACCTGTCGCAGTTGTTTTTCGTTCTTCGTCATCCGTTGTCCCAAGGGTTTGGTGGGAGTACAAAAGCACCGATGTGCGCGCCGGGGTGCGCGGTGACGATACGAAGCGCAAAGGCGAGCTGCTGACGCACTTCGTCAGGTGTGACGATAGCATCCACAAAACCTCGCGCTCCCGCAAACTTCGCATCCAGTTGGTGTTCGTAGTCTTCCCGCATTTTTTCAGTTTGTCCCGCGAGTTCCGGGTCGTCGGCGCGATCGCCGAATACCGCCCGCGCCGCAGATTCACCTTCCATGACCGCCATCCGCCCCGTTGGAAGCGACAAAATAAAGTCAGGATCAAAACCCTGTCCCGCCATTGCATAGTAGCCGGCACCGGAAGCATGATTTACCGTGAGTACCAGCTTTGGAACAAGGGCCGTTGCCATGGCTTCGACAAACGCGGCGCCGGCTCGGATGATGCCCGAATGCTCGGCTTGGGTCCCGACCATGAATCCACTCACATCTTGTACGAATAATAGTGGTACACGTTCCCTGTTCGCCGTATCAATGAAGTACGCCACCTTCTCAGCGCTTGCCGTATAGACAATGCCTCCGAACGTAGGTGGGGTTCCCGGCGCACCTTTGATGATCCCACGTTGGTTGGCAATGACGGCGACGGCACGTCCATCGATCCGACCGTGCCCACACAACATTTCGCCGCCCACGTCCGGTTGGAATTCGTCAAACGCGCCGTCATCCAAAAGACAGTCGAGCACGAGCCTCATGTCGTACGCCATCCGATGATTGCTCGGCAACAATTCGTATAACCGACTCGCCGGGCTACCCGCATCCTTTCCGGCAGCAGAACCGCCCCGGTCGGGATTGGCACAAAAATGTGGCAATCGCTCCAGATATTCACGAATACGAACGAGACAGGCCGCATCATCCGCTGCGCGATAGTGCGCGACGGCGCTCGTGGTGGTATGAGTCACCGCCCCACCGAGTGTTTCGCCATCGACAACCTCTCCAGTGGCGCCTTGCACAAGGTTAGGGCCGCCCAAGCCCATGAACGACGTGCCCTCCACCATGAAAATGACGTCAGAAAGTGCCGGGAGATACGCGCCACCCGCAACACATGGTCCCATCACCGCGCTCACCTGTGGCACGTGCAGGTACCGGCGCATGACGGAGTTGTAAAGGAAAATTCTGGCGGCACCGTATTGACCGGGAAAGACGCCTCCTTGATACGGTAGATTCACACCCGCTGAGTCCACGAGATAGACAATCGGAATACGCTGCCGCATGGCGATTTCTTGCGCCCGCAAGATCTTTTTGATTGTCTCAGGCCACCAAGATCCCGCCTTGACGGTGGCATCGTTCGCTACCACCACAACCGGCTGACCGTGGATCGTGCCCACGCCGGTAACGACACCTGCCGCCGGTGCCTTTCCTTCGTATTGGTCGTACGCTACTAACAGCCCGATCTCGAGCCACGGTCCTCCCGGGTCAAACAATTGTTCAACACGTTCGCGCGCCGTGAGCTTGCCCTGCTTGTGCTGTTTCGCAACTTTTGCTTCGCCGCCACCTTTGCGAAGCTGCGTGGCTAACTCGAGATAATCGTCCGTCAACTCCCGCATACGGCTGGGCGACGGGGACGCGGCAGTACTCATATCAGATGTTCTCCCGCCCACTCCTTTATATACTTCACAATCTCCCCGGTTGACGTTCCCGGCCCGAAACACTTTGTGACACCAACCTCACGCAGTTCATGAACATCTCCGGACGGCACGATGCCCCCCACGACGAGCAGGACATGCTCAAGACCAGCGGTCACGAGCTGCTTACGAATCTTGGGTACGAGTGTCATGTGCGCACCGGAAAGGATTGAAAGTCCTACAACGTCTACGTCTTCCTGCGCGGCAGCCGCCGCGATCATTTCGGGGGTTTGATGTAACCCGGTATAAATAACTTCCATCCCCGCATCCCGAAGAGCAGCGGCCACCACCTTTGCTCCACGATCATGACCATCCAGGCCAGGCTTTGCGACCAAAACTCGAATGGGACGGTTGAGTTCCTTTTGGGACATCGGTGCTTTACTCGACAAGGTAAGGGGGGGGTTATTCTGGATTGTTCCGGTGTAATGCAACTATATTGCGCGCGAGTTCATAGGCGCTCATTTCCCCCCCCACGACCTCATCCAGTCGTTCCTCAAGCACACGAGTCGCGGTCGTGTCTTGCCAGAAGTTCTGCTGCACCATTCGATCGGCAACATCGCGTGTGTGACGTTTGAGTCTTCTCCGTCTTCGTCGCTCACCCTCTCCACTTGTGGTCAAGAATCGGCTGCGGTTGTCCAATACGTCTATCAAGTCCGCCACTCCTCGGCCACTTGTGGCTACCGTCGACAATACCGGGGGCACCCACGCATCATCCACGACTTCACGGAACTTTAGTGTCTCCACAATTTCGGCGATCAGCAGGTGGGCGTCAGGACGGTCAGACTTGTTGAC
>JAZDDD010000526.1:0-2121 GCA_036679545.1 Gemmatimonadota bacterium
CGTCTCGTGCGTATGCCAGTTGGGTTCCGTCAGGCGAGAAACGCGGTGAAACATCCGCCCCGGTCCCGTCAGTGAGACGTTTCTCTTCCTGGGACCCGAAATCGTACAGGAATAATTTCGGAACACCATCCCGTCGGGAGACATACGCGATGCGCCGAGAGTCGGACGCCCAGACTATGCCGGACTCGGCCGCCGTCGTAGTAGTCACACGCGTCGCATTGCCGCCGTCTTCTGCCGCCACGGCGAACACCTCGCCTCGCCCAGTGAACGCAACTTTTTTGCCGTCGGGCGAGAGGGCAAGATTAGAAAAACCGTTTGTGAGAGAAACGCGCTCGTCGGCCGATCGTTGGGGAGCGCCACGGAGCGTGATCGACAAAGGTGTAGGGCGACCGTTGGGTAACTGCAACGTCCAGATACCGAAGTCGCGTTCGAACGTGATGAACCGTCCATCCGGAGTTATTGACGGAAACAACACCCGCCCGTCACGGAAACGGGTCAGTGTCCGAGCCGCGCTGCCATCGGGAGATTGGGTCCAAAGATTTTCGTTCCCCGAACGATCCGAAACGTACACGATGTCGCCGTTGTGCGCCCACATCGGCCAGACGTTTTTTGATCCGCTCTCTGATAGCTGACGGTAGGATGGTGGGTCAGCGACAGTGACAAGCCAAATCTCAGACTCGTCGATGTGACTGTGCCCGTTTCGCCACCATTGACCCTGCGCCATGCGTCCATTCGCCGCAATTGCCACGGTCCGCCCGTCGGGCGCAACGGCAGCGTGAAACTCTGGTGAATAACGATCCTCCAGCAGCGGCATCGGCGTGCCGCCCGAAGACCTGACACGCCAAATATCGGGATGACCGCCCGGATCATTACGACCATCCGCAAAGTAAATCCACTGTCCGTCCGGCGACCAACCGTCTAACTCCTCGTTCGAATCCCCGTACGTGAGTCTAGTAACCCGACCGGTAACGAGGGCCAGCAGATAAATGTCATTGTCCCCCGCACGATTAGAGACAAAAGCGAGCCGCGTCCCGTCGGGCGAGTACCGAGGACTGCCTTCCGTTGCCTCATGACTAACGAGCAAATGGGCCGTCCCGCCCGTGACCGGAACGGTCCAGATATCGCCGCCGGCAACGAATGCAATCTCAGAGGCATCGGGATTGGGATTGGGTTGAGCGAACGACGGACGCGCTTCTTGCGCAATGCCCGCGCTAGCCATCGAGACAATGGCACCGACAATAAGTGCAGCGTACCGAATGGGAACGTGGATATGAGTCGCCATCCGGTAGTATGGTATGATGATTTGACTGTGTCCAGCACGTTGCGATTCTGTCAAACAGGGCACTTCAAAAAGTGCAAATACCAAAGTGCCGTTGCCGGGACGCGTGAGAGCGGGCCCGCGCGTCACGAACCAAAAGTTTGGTTCAGGGAATGGGCTGCCGCACCACCTCAAAGAATACGCTTTCGCCATTGAAAGCGCTGAATACACCCAGCCCATCCTGTATGTTCGTCGGCGGCTCGTTGAGGTCGCGTGAGTCTTGGCGCCGATTATGTTCGTCGGCGGCTCGTTGAGGTCGCGTGAGTCTTGGCGCCGATTGAGGAAAAGCTCCGCGTACTCGTTGTTGATGCGATAGACAGTCACTTTGTGGCGGCCCATATCTCTCAACGAAACAAGATTGACGGTGAACTCGGCTTCCGTCATGGGCAGTGACACAAGGCGGAATCTGTTCAGACGCCGAGCGAGCTGCTCGGGAAAAATCGCGGGTGGGTCCTCCTCGACGTTCTCGACCACGACGTAATGCAAGATCCCGTCGGCGTTTTCCCACGTCACCCTGACCAATCTATCCTCCGGGTCGACGGGAATCTGCGCCCGGGGCCGTGGGACGATGATCGTGTCTGAATTGTTCGCTACACCGACGGGTGGTTGTGGAACTGACGTTTCACCCATCGCCAGCTTGTTGAAGTAGTCGATTTCGATGCGGAAGTGGTCGTCCGCTTCAACATTGAGATCGGAACCGGGTAATAATAGTGACCACCGCTGTCGCTCGCACGTACAGCCCGAAAGAACTCTCGTTGGTGCCACTGATGCCGGGAAGGAGCTAGAGAGACCGAAAGATGTCC